>JALELK010000102.1 GCA_022768745.1 Lachnospiraceae bacterium | reverse complement strand
TTTATGGAGCATCATAATGATGAGATAGAAGATCAGGATGAACAGATTATGGGGATTTTAAAATATCTCACAGAGTGGTTAGTTAATCACATTCTGTATGTCGATGGTCAAATTCCAAAAGGCTGATATTGTAAGAATGGCTGTTATTCTTTAGGGAGTAACAGCTTTTTACTATTTTGAATATAAAATCTGACACCTACACTTGACAATATGCTTATGAAAAGGCAGTAGGCAGAGCAATGAAAAACGCAGGCATTGACCGAAAAAATATTTTTCTTGAAACAAAGCTTTGGCCGTCATTTTATGAGCAGGACGATGCAGTAGACAAAACTCTTGAAAGACTTCAAACAGATTATATTGATTTGCTTTTAATTCATCAGCCTGCCGGAAACTACATTGCAGGATATAAGCAAATGGAAAAGGCATACAAGGAAGGCAAGGTTCGTGCAATCGGTCTTTCAAACTTTAACGAAGAGCAGATTTGCGAAATCCTAAATATCTGCGAGGTTAAGCCATCCGTTCTTCAAATCGAGGTGCACCCGTATTATCAGGAAAAGGAACTTAAAAAATTCCTTTCTCACGAGGATATTAAAATTCAGGCTTGGTATCCGCTGGGTCACGGTGATAATGCGCTCTTGAATGAACCGCTCTTTAAGAGCCTTGCGGAAAAAAACGGTAAGTCGACAGCTCAAATCATTCTTCGTTGGCATATTCAGGAGGGCAACATTATTATTCCGGGTTCAAAGAACAGCGACCATATCAAGGATAATTTTGATATTTTTGATTTTTCACTTACTGATGAAGAAATGGCAAAAATATCATTACTTGATAAGGGTGTAAGATATTATACCTCAACACCGGAAATGCTTAAAAAATATGTCGAGATGATACCGCCTGTTGACGAACAAAAATAATTAAACTAAAGGAGATTAAGATTATGAAAAAATTAACCTCAATTCTTTTGGCACTTGTGCTTGTGTTTTCTTTCGCAGCTTGCTCTAATAATTCCGATAACAGTGCAAGCACTGCAAATTCTACTACTTCTGTTCCGACGGGCACACAATCTACCGATGAGTCCTCCGATAATAATGCAGACAGGTCTTCAAACAGTAAAATACTTGTTGTTTACTATTCCGCAACAGGTAGCACAAAAGCCGTTGCCGAAACTATCGCCGACACTACCGGTGCAGATTTGTTTGAGATTACACCTGTTGACCCTTACACAAGCGATGACCTTAACTGGACTGATGACAACAGCCGTGTAAGTATTGAGCACAACGACGAAAGCAAGCGTGATGTACCACTTACAAAGACTACGCCTGATAATTGGGCAGATTATGATACAGTATTTATCGGCTATCCGATTTGGTGGGGCATTGCTGCTTGGCCTGTAAACAATTTTGTTAAGGGCAATGATTTCAGCGGCAAAACCGTTATTCCGTTTTGCACATCAACATCATCAGGCTTAGGTCAGAGTGGTGACCTTTTAGCAGATATGGCAGGCACAGGCAATTGGCAGGACGGCGAAAGATTTTCTTCAGGTGCCTCATCAAGCAAGGTTGAATCTTGGGTAAACGGTCTTGACCTTAAATAAAATCCACAAATTTACAGTTGTGCTTTTGGCGGTTACTGTTACGGTGACTACGCTTTCAGCTTGTTCAATTAAAAGTAATTCTCCGAGCAGTTATACAACAAATACAACAGCCGAAAGCTCGTCAAAAGCACAAGCTACCCAGCCTGCCGAACAAAATTATGCCGTCACAAACGGCACGGACACTTACCGTGGCTTTAGAGTTAACAATATTTTACACAGTGAAAATAACAGTGATATTCATTTCAATCTTTATGTTCCGAAAACTTATGACGGCAGTAAGGCTTACGCTCTTTTCATCACCTTGCCCGGTTATGAGGGCTTGTACTTTCAAGGTGTCGGTGTAAATATCCGTCAGGAAAACTTTGGCTTTGAGGCACAAAAATATAACAGTAATATGATTATTGTCGCACCTCAGTTAAACGGCTGGGACGAAGACTCAGCAGATGAAACTATCGTTCTTGTCGAATATCTCTTGTCTACCTACAATATAGATAAATCAAAGGTTTATATAGAGGGCTATTCAGGTGGCGGCGAAACTGCGTCGCAAGCAGTCGGCAAGAGACCTGATTTGTTCACGGCATATTTGCAGGTCAGCTCTCAATGGGACGGAGAATATGAAAGTGTTGCAAAAGCAAAACTGCCCGTTTATATAGCTATCGGCAGAGATGACGAATACTACGGCTCGAAAAAATCTCAAAATGCCTACGATACGCTCTATAATCTCTACAAAAAGCAAGGCTTGACCGATGATGAAATCAACAAAATTCTTGTTCTTGATATTAAAGAAAGAGATTATTTTACAAGCCGAAACGCTCCAAACGAACATGGCGGAGGCGGACTTTTCGCCGAGGACGATACCATTATGTCTTGGCTTTTCGGCGAACATTAAATTATTAAGAGAGGTAATATTATGAAAATTCTTTTTATTAACGGCAGTCCGAACGAAAACGGAAATACTGCTAATCTTGTCTCAATTCTTTTGAACGGCAAGGTTGACGAGAGCGAGTTCTTAGGCAGAAAGCTATATTTTGTATTCCAAGGTGCGGCACCCGAAAAGTGGATGCTTGACGCAGGCGAATACACTATGAAACGCTTTGCCTCTCTTTATGGTATGGAATATATGGGAATGGCAACGAACAGCAAAGAGGCTGAAGACTTAAACAAAACTGTATGAATTCAAAAACAAAATTAAAACTAAAGCCGATAATTGATATTTTAATGACATTTGCTCTGCTTCTTTTGATGTCCTACGAGCTTTTAGGCTCAACTGCACACGAGGTAGTTGGCGTTGCTATGTTTGTGCTTTTTGTTGTTCATCACGCACTCAATATAAATTGGGCAAAGCATTTAACAAAAGGCGGGCAAACACCTATAAGAATTTTTCAAAATATTCTTGTTTTGCTTGTGCTTATATCATTTGTCGGCTCAATCGTCAGCGGGGTAATTGTTTCAAGGCATCTGTTTGCATTTTTGAATATAAAATCAACCTATGCAGCGAACAGAATCCATATGCTTTCTGCATATTGGGGCTTTATATTTATGTCGCTCCACCTCGGACTTCATTTCAATATGATTTTGCTAATGATAAAAAAGAAAAAGCAACTCTCACCAAAAGTGAAGACTGTTTTCAAAATAATATTCATACTCATTTTTGCATACGGAATTTACGCATTTTTCAAACGGGATATAGCATCTTACCTGTTCTTGAAAAATCAGTTTTTCCTCCTTGGCGATAACGAACACCTACTGCTTTATCTCTTTGACTATATGTCAATAATGTTTTCCTTTGCAACATTGAGCCACTTTGTTTTTTCAATATTAAAGTCGAATACAAAAAGCGGGTCTTAGGGTGTCCCTAACGAGAAAATTACCGTTTGGATAACCAAATGGTCTGCTCGCTAAGTTTGTACATTCAATTTCACAAAAAATCAAGGCACAGCTTTCGGATTTTTTTGTCCGTCGGCTGTGCCTTTTTCTCATTTATAAATCACTTGTTCATTAACGATTTCTGTTGCTCTGTTGCGAATATTATTCATCTTTTGCACCCACAACATCATATTTTCGGCTTTGAGTTTTTTCGTAACTTGTTCCTGCTCAGCAAGTGATTTTATTGTCTGTTCAAACAAATTCTCTGCCTGACGCTCAACATCGGCAAGGTAATTGTAAAGCTCACCCGATGTAAGAAGATTGTAATAAAGCACTCGATGACTTGATTTCAAATAGCGTCTGTGCCTCATTGCCCACACACTGATTTGCCTTTGGTTTTCATCAAGTAGCATAAGATTTGGCAAAAGATAATCGCCTTGTTGCGAATAACTACCGCCTATATTTTCAAAATTTGTTTTCATATCGAAGCCTCCTTGTATTTGGTAATTTAATTATACCGAATGCAAAATAAAATGACGAATATGCGAATTTCTGATACAGAAAAAGGCTCTGACCTTTTACAGTCAAAGCCTCATCTGCCATTGCAATACCTTAGTTTTATTAAGTTTTATCATACTGCCTTATCAAACCTCAGCATTTCCCGGGGCCTTTTTTATATTTGTCACAAAAAGACTGTTGCAATAGTTATATATTATAGAAAACACAAATCGTACGAGAGTTTTCATAAGAAACTGGAGGTGAAAAACTTGAGTCAAAAAGCAAATATTCGTTTCATCGAAAAATGCTATCAATTATATGAGCAAAAGATGTACCAAGTGGCATATAGCATTTTAAGAGATGAGCGAATGGCAGAGGATGCAGTCCAAGAGGCATTTCTAAAGTTAATGAAGAGCAAAATTCTTTTTAAAGATGCAAACTCAGATGACTGCAAAAGGTACATGATTACGGTGATTAAAAATGCGTCCATCACAATATACAATAAGCAAAAAAGGGAACAGGAAGTCGTATATATTTCAGAGCGGCATAAGGACTTTTCTTCTACTATTAACAAAGAGGATGAAGACAAAGAGGAATTGAGAGAATATATCACGCAGTTGCCGGAAAAGTATTATGAGGTTGTGAATTGTTTGGTAGTTAAGGAACTTTCAACAAAGGAAACGGCAGAAGAACTCACTATTTCGGAAGCCAATGTCAGAAAAAGATTTGAACGGGCCAAGTGGTTATTAAAAAATATGATGAAAGGTTGTGACGAATATGAAGGAACCAAAATTGTTTGAGATTTCCATTGAGGAATTTGACAAGCCGAAGGAAAACCATATTTTTTCAAAGAGATATGAAAAACAGAAGGAAGAGGCGTTAAATCAATATAGAAAAAAGATGCAAAGCCGTGGTAAGGTGAGATTTGCAAAAATTGCAGCCGCAGTTGCCGTTGTGATGATTGTGGGACCACTTACCGTAAATGCGGCAACCAATGGAGAAATGTTTTCCCGGATTTGGGGGACATTGGGAAAAAGTAATATAAAATCCCATGATGAAGTGATTTACGAAAAAGAGAAGGGGACATCGGTCGTAGTAAATTATCCCCAGAGGGAATATGAGGACATTGACCCGGAAACGGCAAAAAAATTGATTGGTGATAGTGTGGAATATCCATCCATTACCAGAGAAGTGGATGGAACCACAATTTCCATTCTTTCTGTTGTAAGAGACCAGAATTCTGCGGTTATTGAATTTTCCCTTGAAAAAGCAGGAGGCGTTGATGCCCTGGAGTGTAGTCAGACAAGTAATGAGGGAAAGGGTGCTACTTTTTCTGAAAATGCAAAATTTGAATTTTTCATTGGAAATGGCGGATTTATCTATGTTGATTCAGACAAATCTACAGAGGATAAGCTCTATTGTTATGATTATGTTGCTCTAGGTGAAAACGCAGATGAGCTGAAGCTGGAAATAGACGAATACCCATGTACCAGAGGAGAAAGGCAAACGATAGTGGATTCTCTGGATGAACAGGCCTTAGATAAACTGGCAAAAGACACCAAGACGACTACGGTGAAGATTCCAATGTCAAAACAGCTAAAGGCTGTACCATATGTGAATGCCAAGAATGGAAGTCTTGAGATTTCACCAATTTCGATGAAGGTTGATATGACAACCGGTCTTGGACTTTCAAAGGACGAGGCAATTGAGCCATACAATTGTTATTATTTGTCTATCAATTACAAAGATGGAACCAATTATGTGGTGACGGAACATGAAAAAGAAGGGGAGCATACCTGTGATGTGGATACAGATAACGCATATTATACTCTTGGAGATGATGCTGGTCAGTTGAGTTTCGTGTTCAATCGGCTGGTTGACACGGATAAAATAAAATCCATTACGGTTAACAATACGGACTACACATTGAAGTAAAAAACGAGCCATTGGGGACAGACCTTCGGGCCATTAGTATCCGTCCCTAATGGCTCTAAACATTTTCCCATTTGATGTCGATAATAAGTTATAGAGACAATCTAATATTCTGACAATCGAAAAGGATTTCGATTGGTAAGTGCGTTTAAGTGGAAAGGAGTCCAATATGAAAATCGCAAGTAGTTCTATTGCTATGGCGTCCGCACATCAGGAATCGTCTTTTACCTACAAGGAGTCAATGACGATGGAGGCTGCAAAGTCTAAAGATGTGGCGGGGGCAATTCTAACATTATCCTCACAGATGGATGGAAAAAATTTAAAAGAGGGTATGGTGGAGTTTCAGAAGCAGGAAAAGCAGGAAAAACTCCGTCAGCAGAAGGAAAACGAATCTCGCTCATTAGAACAGATGGCAGAGCGGTTGCGTGCACAAAAAAATAACAATCAATTTGAAATGTCTGACGAATATGATGCGAAAATCAAGATGCTTCGCCAGATGCTGGCAATTCTCCGGGGAGAAAAGTTGACTGACAAAGATTTGAAGCATATGAAGTCTGAAGACGGCGTGTTAGATTTACGCTCAGGGGGATTTAAATTGTCAAACAGTGCTTCCATTGACCTTAGTGCATCCTCTTCGGTGAGCTTGGGAGCAATTTCTATTGGCACTACCGGAACAGGGACAACCTGGCAAAAGATTACGGCGGTATCCGGTTTTGTCAGTGAGTCGGAGAGTACCACCTTTGCCTCCACAGGTCTGGTTACTACGGCAGACGGGAGAAAAATAGATTTTAATGTGGAAGTTTCCATGTCCAGAGCGTTTATGAGCAAGTTTGATTTTCTGGAAACCCAGGATTACATAAAAACGGATCCGCTGATGATTAATCTGGACACGAACATTGCCAGTGTCAGCGACCAGAAATTTTTCTTTGATCTGGATGCAGACGGAAAAGAAGAAGAAATTTCATTTGCAGGAAAAGGCTCCGGATTTTTGGCATTGGATAAAAACGGAGATGGAAAAATCAATGACGGTTCAGAGCTGTTTGGAACTAAAAGCGGGGATGGATTCAAGGATTTGTTTGCCTATGATGAGGATGGAAATGGTTGGATAGATGAAAATGACAGTATCTTTTCCCAATTGAAAATTTGGACTAAGGATGAAGAAGGAAACGACCATTTGATTGATTTGAAAAAAGCAGATGTGGGTGCTATTTATCTTGGAAATGCCGACACGCAATTTTCTTTGAAAAATGATGCCAATGAGTTGAATGCAGAAATTAAGAAAACCGGAATCTATTTAAAAGAGAGCACCGGTTCGGTTGGTACTTTAAATCACGTTGATTTGGTGGTATAGAAAATTTGGAAGTTTAGGGTTACGAACTCCAAAAGAAATGCCGATATAAATAAAAATAGTAAAAGCAGGGAAAGCGCACTTATTCAAAGGATTGAATTTGGATAGGTGCGTTTTTATTTGAAAGGAAAAATCTATGGAGTTGATGAATCACATGAGTCCGGTTTTTGTTAGCTATGTGAAAACAGAAAACCCAAAAGCTACGGAAATACCTACGGACAGTTTTACGAAAAGTGAGCAATTTTCAAATCTGTTGGCACAGAAGCAACAGAATGATTTTCCCTATGGAAGTCGGGCAAAGGACGGTGTAGTGGAATACAATGGAATTGTTTTTTCAGGGGATGCAAAAACCCATACGTTATCCCTTGGGGATGTCAGTGATCCGAGAAAAGTGTTAAATATCAGCTTGCCCAGTGGTGGGAATCTAAAAGTGAATGTGGATAATTTGGGTCAACTTGCCCAGGCGGCGGGGATGTTTTCTGCGGAGGATTTGAATGCAATCCTGCGGGCAATCGAACAGTATAAGCATTGTACCCAAAAGCTGAATGAAATTGACGAGATGGAAAACCAGGATGTGGAAGAAAGTGCAGAGGAGACGCCGCAGCAGGCGTTTGAACGCTTGAAAAATCAATACAGTGAAAAGAACAAACTTACCGGAGACAACATAAAAAACGAGGATGACTGGCGGAAAATGGATGAAGACCAGTGGGGAAAGCTTCTTGCGCATATTGACAAGTACATTGATACCTACCGTGAAGAGTTGGAGGAGTTAAAGGAACGTCAGGACGAGGTGGCGAGAAAGAGTGCTGCAGAAGCCCCGGCGGATCAGAAGGCTATTGCAGCTTCCAGTGCAGCCCTTGATGTGGCGGTAAGCGGTTTGGCCGGAGAAGATACCAAGGATGATGTTAGTTTTTTAGAAAAAAGCAGTTGGACCTACGGGATGACCACCGAGGATCAGGGTATTTTAGCTACGGCAAAGAAAGCCAATGAATTTGCAGAGGATATGGTTTCAAAAACACAGGAGATGTTGGTAACCGAGGAAATGGTACCTGAGGATGAAGCTTTTTTGTATTTCCCGAATAAGGAAAGGGATGAACAATGAAATGATGAGGTTGTATTTAAAGAAGAAAAAACTTAAAATCTTATTTAGAATGTTGTAAAATGTTTTGTATAAGAAAATGTATCTAAATAGGAAAGAAGGCAAATTATATGAGTAAAATGAAAGAGTTACAGGATGCAATGATTGCAGCAATGAAAGCAAAGGACAAGTTCCGCAAGGATTCCATCTCTGTATTGGTATCCGCAGCAAAGAAAAGCGGTATTGATGCAGGATGCCGTGAAGATATACCAGATGATATGGCAAACGCAGCGATTTTAAAAGAATTAAAGTCCTGCAAGGAACAGATTGACACCTGTCCTGCTGAGAGAGGGGATCTGTTGGAGGAATACAAGAAGCGCTATGAAATTATGAGTGAGTTCGCTCCAAAGCAGATGGACGCAGCAGAGGTAAAGGCTTATCTGCAGGAAAAATTTGCGGATGTAATTGCCACCGGAAACAAGGGACAGATTATGAAAGCAGTTATGGCTGACCTGAAGGGGAAGGCAGATGGTAAAGTGATCAACGGTGTGGTTGCAGAATTGATGCAGTAGTTAAAAGACCTGCTCTTTGGGGCGGGTCTTTTCTTAATTTTGCAGAAGGGATTTTGTATTATGAACATTTTTGAGATTGTTGGTCCGGTGATGGTAGGGCCTTCCAGCTCCCACACAGCAGGAGCTGTCAAAATTGGATATATCTCAAGAAAACTATTAGGAGAAAAACCGGAGCGGGTGCAGATAAATTTATATGGTTCCTTCTTGGCTACGGGAGAAGGCCACGGTACCAAAAAAGCCATGGTGGCAGGGCTTTTAGGGATGAAAACAGATGATATCCGCATCCCTCAGGCGCTTGAGATTGCCAGACATCAGGGCGTGGAAATTTCCTTCGGGAAAGCGGTGTTAAAGGATGCTCACCCCAATACGGCGCAGTTGATTTTACAGGGTGTCTCCGGACGTACCCTGGAGATTGTGGGCGAGTCTATTGGAGGAAGCCGGATTAATATTGCCTCTATCGATGGGATTGAGACAAACTTCTCTGGGGATTATCCAACCCTTGTGGTGCATAATCAGGACAGACCGGGGCATGTTTCCCGGACGACCACGCTGCTTTCGGAGCATGGAGTCAACATTGCCTATATGCAGCTCTATCGTTCCAATCGCGGTGGCGAGGCTGTTATGGTAGTGGAATGTGACCAGGAAGTGCCAAAGGACGTGATTGAAAAATTGCAGAGAGAAGAAGGAATCTGCAAGGTGACATATCTTGGATTGATGGGAGAGTAATATGTATCATTTAGTTTCCGATATTTTAAAACAAAGTAAAGAGAAGCAATGTGATTTTTGGGAAGTGGTGTTACAGGCAGATGCAGATGAGCGTGGTGTCTCCGGAAAAGAGTCTTTTGAAACCATGAGACAGATGTATCAGGCTATGAAAGAAGCAGATTTGGGATACAATCCTAAGACTCGTTCAGCCTCGAAAATGGCGGGAGGCGACGGACAGAAATTGCACGACTACAATGTCAGTGGCAAAAACATCTGTGGAGACTTTGTAGGACAGGTTATGGAAAAAGCCATCAAAATGGGGGAATCCAATGCCTGTATGCACCGTATTGTTGCGGCTCCCACCGCCGGTTCCTGTGGTGTGATTCCGGCAGTATTTCTGGTGGCAGAACAAGAATTTTCTCTTTCGGAGGATAAGATGGTGGAGGCGATGTTTGTCTCTGCCGGTGTGGGTTCTGTGATTGCAGAAAATGCCTCTTTGGCGGGAGCCTCAGGAGGATGTCAGGCGGAAATCGGATCGGCCAGTGCTATGGCGGCGGCAGGACTTGTCTATCTCCAGGGTGGAGATGGAAATCAAATCGCAGATGCAGCAGCCTTTGCTTTGAAAAATATGTTGGGGCTTGCCTGTGATCCGGTGGGAGGTTTGGTGGAAGTTCCTTGTATTAAGCGAAATGTATCCGGGGCTGTGAATGCACTCACCTCTGCCCAGCTTGCCATGGCAGGAATCAAAAGTGCAATTCCGGTGGATGAAGTGATTGATGCTATGCGTCGGATTGGAAACGAAATGCCTGCATCCATAAAGGAGACCAGTTTAGGAGGACTTGCCACATCGCCTACCGCTCAGCAGATGAAACTATAGACGATTCTCTCCGGGGGAGAGGAAGTCTCCGCGTCGTAGATTGAATTCTCTCGACTCTACGCCTATACTCAGGACTATAAAGTTGCAGCTTTTAGAAGAAATACGGAGGTAGTATATATGGACACAAACAATGTTGGGGAATTTATCCAACTGTCAAGAAAGGCGAAGGGATTTACACAGAAAGAACTGGCGGAAAAAATAAATGTCAGTGATAAAACCATTTCCAAGTGGGAGAATGGAAACAGTCTGCCGGACACGGCGATGCTTTCTTCTCTGTGCCGGGTTCTTGATATCAGTGTGAATGAACTTCTCTCAGGAGAAAAATTGCCTCCGAAGGATTATTCAAAAAAAGCGGAGGAAAACATTATGAATCTTTTACAGGAAAATCAGGAACATCAGAAAAATAAGGGAAAGCAGTATATCTGGGGAGCAATTGTTTTTATTCTCAGTATGTTATGCATTATGCTGGTCAATGGCGGCATTCAGTTTGGATGGTACATAGATATTTTAGCGTTGTTGATGCCGTTGTTACTCTGCCTTGGTGTGGTTTTATTGAGCGGAAAGCGTGAAAAGTATCAAGTGATTCATATTCTCAGAAAGACTGTGATACCTGCAGGTTTGATTCCATGTATGATAGGATTTATTTGTATTATGGCACAGTTAAATGATATATCTGTCATTGGCGCAAATCTCGCAGTGTGTGTGTTGACGGTTTTATACACACTGGTAGCTTATATGATTTTGTATGCCCTGGAGCAGCACAAGCCATCGAACCATTAGGGACGGGTACCAATGGCTCTAAGGTCTGTCCCTGGTAGACCATATATATGTCCCCAATGGACCGCAGAACTGTCTCACATAGATTTTTCTTGGACTATAATAATAGACAGCGTGGCTTGACCAATGTATAATTATAAACAAAAGAAAAGCCATTAGATGTGCCAATAGGGACAGACATTGAGGTCATTGGGGATAATGAGAAATACGGTGACTACGATTTGGCAGTCGCCTATGCGGTGAAGACAGCAAATGCCAGTATGAGATATACCGTGCCTATCGTTTTTGTCTGTTTGTTGCTGGCTATCTTTATTATATGTTATGTGACCGGACATTCTATTGAAACTAGGGCAGCATTTATTGCAAATCTACCAGTGAAAACGTCAGGACGGAAGAGTCTGGTTCACCGTTGTGATTTCAGATACGGAATGCTCACTTGGCAAAACCGCTAAATATTGGCAAGGTATTCTCAACCGCCCAATATACGGTGAACAGCTAGGTGAAATCAAAATCTTCATATTTGCACAGCCCCTGTGCATACCATTGACATTTACTACAGCTAGTCTCAAAAATTTCCTTGGTCAGATATTTATTGGCATGTTCCAACAATTCTCCATAGGAATAGGCTTCCTTCTCGGTGAGATGCAGGGGAGCAAGTAATTTAGAATCTTTTGTTTTAACGTGATTGGTGGCGTCTACACAGTAGATGCCATCTTTTAAGTTGGGGCAGTTTTTACATATTTCGTCCGGGTCAGTGACTAGGCACATTTTTTCTGTGGGATGTTCTTTCAGCCAGGTCACCATCTCTGTCATATTTTCACAGAAAGCACCGCTGTAGCCGTATCCCTGATATAGGTTGGTACACATAATGTGATGTACTCGAAAATTTTTCATAATAAAACCTCTATTTCTCGTTTCCAAGAACATCGGAAACGTCTGTGATGGTCACATAAGCGTGACGGTCTTCTCTGGCAACAATTTCACGAACCTTATTAATTTGAAAACGGTTTACCACAAAATAAATCATAGTTTTGTCCTTGTCGGAGTAGTACCCCTTGGCTCCGAGAAGTGTAATGCCGTTTCCAAATTCGTTGGATAAAGCTTTACAGATATTGTCCGGGTGATTGGTGATAATCATGGCGGATTTTGCTTTGTCCAGACCTTCTGCAATAAAGTCCACAGCCTTTAGGGCTACGGCATAGGTGATAACGGAGTACAGGGGAAGAATCCAGCTGGACATTACCATTCCGGCGAAAAAGTAAAGAATTACATTGTAACCCATCACAAAGGTGCCCACGGTAAGTCCCAGTTTTTTGGAAAAGAGAATAGCCAGTATTTCCACTCCGTCAATGGCCCCACCATAACGAATGGTTAATCCGCTTCCGATGCCGGAAATCAAACCACCGAAAATGGCGCATAACAGAAGATCCTGTTCTGCCAGGGGAGAAGCGATGGACACGTCGATGGGGAGAATATCTGTAATAAGCCAGGTCCCCATGGAATAGATGAAAACCGCGTAAACGGAATACACAGTAAAGGAAATACCCATCTTCTTATATCCATAAAGAAACAGAGGAAAGTTGATGAGCACCAAAAACAAAGACAGGGAGAGATAAGGCGGTGTGATTTGAGCCAATAGCATAGAGGTACCGGATATTCCGGAGTCATAGAGATTCACCGGATATAAAAAACAGGTAACCCCAAAGGCATTAATCAGACCAGCGATGGTCAGCATAACAAAGTTTTTGATGTGAAAGTTCTCTTTCTTCATAGATGTCCTCCGTTTTCATAATTTTGTGAAAATTTCAGGGATAGCATTCCCTTAAGAATTTATTGTATCAGAAAATCCGAGCTCTCACAATGATGTAAAAAGGCCCATTCTTTCGTTTGGCAGCAGGACAGGAGAAAGTTATCCTTGAAATTTTATAGCCCTAATGTAAAATGGTATAGGGTCAGAGGACGCTCTGCCAAAAAAGTAAAAAGGAAATAAAAAAATGTGGATTTGGATTTTGGCCACGGTGGCGGCTTTTTATATTAAAGGATTATGTGGGTTTGCAAACACCTTGATTTTTGATACCATTTTGGGATTCAGCGTGAACAATGTGAATATATCCCCGGTGGAATTGGTATTAGGTTATCCCTCCAATATGATAATGACCTGGAAGAACCGGCAGGAGTTAAAGCGTTCCATCTATATTCCTCTTACCATTATGGTAATCGCAGGAAGTATCCCGGGGATTTTTCTGCTGAAATATGTAAACGCCCGTTACATCAAACTGTTTTTCGGTGTGGTGGTGGTTTTGATTGGCATCGAGATGATGTTGCGGGAGTATGGAAAAATGAAGATGAAAGAGTCCAAGGTGCTGATGACAATCATCGGAATTTTGTCAGGAGTGCTCTGCGGACTTTTCGGTGTAGGCGTGGTGTTGGCGGCCTATGTGAATCGCATCGCCAAAAACAGTACCTCCTTCAAGGCAAATTTAAGCGCGGTGTTTATCTTTGAAAATACTTTTCGGATTATTTTGTATTCCGTGCTGGGGGTGATTACCGTAAGCAGCCTGAAAATGTCGCTGATGATGCTGCCCTTTATGTTAATCGGGTTATTTGCCGGAATAAAGAGCAGCACGTTTCTGGATGAAAAGGTGGTAAAAAAGATAGTGATTGTTCTCCTGATTTTATCCGGTGTGGCATTGGTTCTCAATAATATATAAGGATTCTTTTTCATAGTTTTTACTCAAAGTAGATATTGCAACCGAAGAGCGAATGGATGAGGTTTCCTCCTATGGATATGCCTGGGGTTATATCGGCTCCTGTATTCCTTTCTTGATTGCGTTGATTGGTTATATTTTAGGACCGGATATGGTAGGTCTCATCTCCAACAGAATGTCAATGATTATCGGTTATACCGTAACGGCATCTGGTGGTTGCAAAATTGTCCCGGCAGAGAGGTCAGGAGAGTATTTTGGTATCTATGATATTTTTGCCAAGGGAGCTTCCTTTTTAGGCTCTATGGTGATTGCCGGTGTGAAGCTGGCTGGAGGAACTATCAATGTGGCAGTGGCTACATTGGCAATTTTCTTTGCTTTGGGATTTGTTTTCTTAAAAATCGCGGATAAACAGAAAACCATCCGCTCTTTATAAAAAAGAGGATTTGACAAAAAAGCCATATGGTATCATAATCGTTGAGGATAAGAATAAGGAAGGGACAGAAGATGAACGGAAAAATTCAAACTTCAGAGAGCATCCGCCTCAGCGTGATACTGGCTTTGTCCGGAGGATTTCAGGATGCCTATACATACAATGTGAGAGATAACGTGTTTTCCAATGCTCAGACGGGAAACGTGGTGTTGATGAGTCAATATTTTATGATGGGCAAATGGCAGACAGCTTTGCGCTATATGTTGCCGATTATTGCCTTTGCGGCAGGGGTGTTCGTGGCGGAATGCATTGGATACAAATACAAGGGTTCAAAGAGAATTCACTGGAGACAGATTATTGTGGCTATGGAGATTCTGGTGTTATTACTGGTGGGATTCTTACCGTCAGAAATCAATATGGTGGCCACTATGCTGGTTTCTTTTTCCTGCGCGATGCAGGTACAGGCCTTCCGGAAAATCAATGGGTATGGATATGCCAGTACTATGTGTATCGGAAATCTTCGCAGCGGAACCGAAAGCTTATCCGTGTTTTTCCGGAATCGAGAATGGGGAGCTTTGAAGAAAGCACTGCACTATTATGGCATCATCCTGACGTTTGCACTGGGAGCAGGATTGGGAGGCGTGGTTTCCCTGGCAATCGGCTTAAAAGCCATCTGGGTGTCCTGCGCACTGCTCACGGTCGTGCTGGTGATGATGAGGAGAGAATATAAATAATTATTTAGGTCAAGGTAGTTTTTTAACAGTATTAAGATTAATATAAGATATAGGGCGTGTTATAGGGTAAACCTATAACACGCCCTAGTTTTTACATATTAACACTTTTTCCTACCTTTTTGGTATGATGAGCACATCAAAGGAAAGGGAGGAAAACCGGAAGATGAAAACAATCATGTGTTTTGGAGATTCAAATACCTATGGGTACATTCCAAAAACCGCAGACCGATATGACGAAGATGTCCGTTGGACCGGAATCCTGAATCATCGGGTGAAGGATTTGGGCTATCGGGTTGTTGAAGAAGGTCTGGTGGGAAGAACCACAGTTTTTCCGGACAACCTAAGACCCGGCAGAAAAGGCAGTGAGTTTTTGCCGGTGCTTATGGAGAGTCATTATCCGGTGGATACCGTGGTGCTGATGCTTGGCACCAACGACTGTAAAACCGTGTACGGAGCCTCCCCGGAAGTGATTGGAAAGGGCATTGAAAAACTGTTGCGTCAGATTAAAGCCGCAAATGAGAGCACCAAGATTCTGTTGGTATCTCCTATTTATCTGGGAGAAAATGTCTGGAGAGAAGAATTTGATCCTGAGTTTGATGAAAAGTCAGTGGAAACCTCAAAGAGGTTAAAGGATGTGTATATTCGCCTGGCCACAGAATACGGATGTGATTTTCTGGCGGCATCGGATGTGGCTGACCCTTCAGCGGCAGACCAGGAGCATCTGACAGAGGAAGGTCACAAGGCTTTGGCGGAGGCAATCTTTACAGCATTGCAAAGCAGAAAAATATACCAAAAAGGTGGAAGATAAAATGATTCGATTGGAACATATGCAAAAGACATTTTCAAATAACCGGGTGACAACCACAGCGGTAAAGGATGTGTCCTTAGAAATAAATAAAGGTGAAATTTTTGGAATTATCGGTTTCTCCGGCGCAGGAAAGTCCACGTTGGTGCGATGTATTAACTTGTTGGAGCGTCCCACTTCCGGTTCTGTATATTTTCAGGACACGGATTTGACAAAGCTTTCCGACAAGGCGTTGAGAGAATATCGAAGACATATCGGTATGATATTTCAGCAGTTTAATCTGTTGGCCCAGAGAACGGTGATTGACAATATCACTTTTCCATTGGAAGTGGCAGGAGTCTCAAAGACAAAAGCCAGAGAACGGGCCAGAGAACTACTGAAAATCGTAGAACTTTCCGACAAGGAAAATTCTTATCCGGCACAGCTTTCCGGTGGACAAAAGCAGAGGGTGGCAATAGCCAGAGCCCTTGCCACAGAGCCGGAAGTGCTTCTTTGTGATGAGGCCACCAGCGCGTTGGATCCCATTACCACAAAAGCAATTTTGGCATTGTTGAAGGAAATCAACAAAACACTGGGAGTTACCATTATTGTTATCACCCATGAGATGAAGGTGGTGGAGCAGATTTGTGACCGGGTTGCGGTGATGAATCAGGGAGTAGTGGAAGAGCAGGCCAGTGTGCAGGACTTCTTCCTGAATCCAAAATCCGAAACAGGAAAGAAGCTGGTTCGCAGCACGGAAAGTTCTCAGGCGTCCGTTCCGAAGGAACCGTATATTCGTCTGGTATTTGATGGGCAGGCTTCCTCAGAGCCGGTGTTAGCAGATTTGATTTTGAACAGCGGCGAGCGTTTAAATATTTTAGGGGCTAATACAGAGGATATCGGCGGCAGTGCTTACGGACAGATGTTGATAGAGAGACCGTCAGAGGCGGCAATGGAAAAAATACGAATGTACCTGCACAAGCAGAACATTAATTTTGAGGAAGTGGAGGTGACCAGAGGTGAGTAGTCAGATTACAAATATTTTAATCACAGGAATCGGTGAGACTTTTTACATGGTAATCGTCTCCACCATCATCGCCTACATCATAGGAATTCCACTGGGAGTCATTGTTTTTATCACTGACACCAACGGTATCTGTAGAAACAGGGTGGTCAATGTGATTACCGGATTTATCATCAACGTGGTTCGCTCCATTCCGTTCTTAATACTGCTGGTAGCGATTTTGCCATTTACGCGACTGGTAGTGGGAACCACAATCGGTTCCACGGCAACCATTGTTCCCCTGGTGGTGGCAGCAGCCCCATTTGTGGCACGAATGGTGGAATCTTCCCTGAAGGAAGTGGACCCTGGAGTGATTGAGGCATCCAAAGCCTTTGGGGCATCTACCTGGCAGATTATTACCAAGGTGTTATTGCCGGAGGCAAAGCCATCGCTACTGGTGGGAGGAACCATTGCTTTTGCAACCATTTTAGGATATTCCGCTATGGCGGGATTTGTAGGTGGCGGTGGCTTGGGAGCCATAGCCGTAAACTACGGATATTACAGATATCAGTCAGATGTGATGTTAATCACTGTGGCATTGTTGATTATCATTGTTCAGGTATTCCAGGAAGTGGGAATCCGGGTGGTAAACAAAATAGACAAACGAATCAGATAATAGAAACTATAAAATAAAGGATAAATAAGGAGAGAGAAAATGAAAAAGAAAGTTTTAAGTGCAGTATTGGCAGTCAGCTTGTTGGCAACATTATTTACCGGTTGCGGTGCAAAGGGAAAGGACAGTGCAAAGTCTGACAAATCATCAGACGACACCACCATTAAGGTGGGAGCTTGTGTGACTCCTCACGCTGAGATTTTGGAAGCCATTAAGGATGACTTAAAGGAGCAGGGCTATGACTTAGAAGTGGTAACTTACAATGACTATGTGTTGCCAAACACCGCATTAGAGTCCGGCGAGTTGGATGCAAACTATTTCCAGCACAAGCCATACTTGGAGGATTTTAACAAGGAAAACGGAACTCACATTGTAGGAGTGGCAGCCGTTCACTTTGAGCCAATGGCAATTTACGCAGGAAAGACAGCCAGCCTTGATGATGTGAAAGACGGAGCCATCGTGGCAATTCCAAATGACACCACCAACGAGGCAAGAGCATTGTTACTTCTTGAGGCTCAGGGCTTGATTAAGTTAAAGGAAGGTGCCGGCATTCAGGCGACTGTTGCAGACATTGAGGAAAATCCTCATAACTTAACCATTCAGGAACTGGAAGCAGCTCAGGTGGCAAAGAGTATTCAGGATGTGGATTTTGCAGTTATCAACGGAAATTACGCTCTGGGTGCAGGCCTGACAGAATCCATCGCTGTGGAGGCTTCTGATTCTTTGGCAGCAGAAACCTATGCAAACTATGTATGCGTTCGCGAGGGAGAGGAAAAGAGCCCTAAGACAGAGGCTTTGG
>JALELK010000056.1 GCA_022768745.1 Lachnospiraceae bacterium | reverse complement strand
TGTTTCTCCTCCATAATCAGGATATTGTAAAGTCCTTCCTTCCCCTCTTTGGCAAATCCAATGTTCTCCAGATTTCCCGCCATATTTTTCTGTCGGTAAAGATAATACGGATGCATACCCATAGACTCTGCCACTTCCTTTGCCAGTTCCATATGGGCTTCTGAGTTTTCCATCTGATAACCCTGATATTTATCCCACTGGATATTTAGTCTGGCAGAACGTTTTAGTGCCAGAGAATGTACCGTCAGATTGTCCGGATTTAACTTTTTCACTTCCTCCAATGTGTATTTCACATCCGATAAGGTTTCTCCCGGAAGCCCCACAATCAAATCCATATTGATGGTCTCAATCCCCACTTCTCTTGCCATAGCAAAGCTTTCTCTGATTTGCTCTACCGTATGATGTCGTCCAATCAAATCCAAAGTCTTTTGGTTCATGGTCTGAGGATTGATGGAAATTCTCTTGATTCCGTGATTGTGAATCACCTGCAATTTTTCCCGGGTAATGCTGTCCGGTCTACCGGCTTCTACAGTAAATTCCAGCACCTGCTCCACCGGCAAAGACTGCTCCAACTTTGTAAACAGCCGGTCCAACTGCCAGGCATTAAGACTGGTGGGAGTACCGCCTCCGATGTAAATAGTGTGCAGTCTGCGATGTGCCATAGTTTCTGCCACAAAATCAATTTCCCGAAACAGCGCATCCAGGTAGTCATCCATTTTATCCTTCCACACTCCTACCGGGTAGGAAGTAAAGGAGCAGTACAAACAGGTACTCGGGCAGAAGGGAATTCCCACATACAGGCTGTATCCGTTTTCATAATCTATAGGTGCCAGCAAATCATATTCCGTCTTTGCCACCTGATAGGACAGCTCTGCCTTCTCCTCTGAGATATCATAAGTCTCTTTCATATAGGAAAAAATCTCATCCCTAGACTTTTGTTGTTCCAACATATGAAGGGGTATCTTTGTGGGACGAATCCCTGTAAGCGTCCCCCAGGGAAGGGTCCTATTTGTCTTTTCCTTTAAAATCTCATAGATTAACTTTTTTAATCTGTTTTTTGTATCCTTGCGGTCCCCATAATCAATGTCCACCTGATACTCTTTTTTATCTGTACCCTCTTCTAAACTGATAAAAATACGCTTCGGTGTATACTTCACCACAAGGCAAAACGATATTTGCTCCAAGCCCTCATAGTCCCCGGAAATCACTTGGATTTCCTCTCTGGGATAAAAAGCCTTTACCAAGGAGTAAATATCGTATTCAAAGTTTGCTTCATTTAATTTTACAATAATCATAGTTCTAAACTAACACCACTTTCTACTAAAGAAATGGATTGTACATCCTCTCCTGTTCAATAGTCGTTCTGGCATCATGTCCTGTGAGTACCAGTGTCTGCTCCGGCAATTGCATCAACTTATCCTTGATGCCTCTCACCAAAGTCGCTGCACTTCCCCCAGGGAAATCCGTTCTTCCCACAGAACCACAAAACAGAGAGTCTCCGGAAAAAAGTACGTCCTCCATAGGAATATAGTAGCAACAGCCTCCGGATGTGTGTCCCGGTGTAAACAGCACTCGGATGTGAAATCCAGCCAAATCGATTTCCTGCTCATCCTTCAAATACTCATCTGCGTGGTAAACCTCCGGTTTTCCCATCATCGGACCGGAAAGATTAATCCCCGGCTCTTCCAATGTCTTTTTTTCCTCCATATGAGCATAGATAGGAATCTGATAAAAATCTCCCAGTGTCTTTGCTGCTCCCGCATGGTCAAAATGTCCATGGGTCAAAAGGATTGCCTTTGGCACAGCAGAATTTTTTCCCACCATATCCTTTATGGCTTCCGGGTCTGCCCCCGGGTCAACCAAAAGGGCTTCCTGAGCCTTGGTATTGATAAGAAGATAGCAGTTGGTCTGCACTGGACCAACCACCAATTGTTCGATTTTACCATTTAACATAATTGTTCTCCGTTTTACAATCTCCTGTTTCCAGATGATACCTCATCAACCTGTGGTTCTCTCCACATCGATGACGCTCTCAATCTGTTTGAGTTTTTCAATCAGACCTCTAAGTTCTTCCTTGCTCTTGGTGCCAAAGTTCACCACTATGGTAGCAATTCCCTGTTTGCTGGTCTTGGAATGAATGGAATTGATGTCGATATCTCTCTCCGTAAAGATTTTTGAAATATCCACCAGCAAACCGGTACGGTTGTTGCCATAAATGTGTACCTCAGTCTGATATAACTCTCCGGTTTTCTGCTCTATGGCATCCGCCTGCCACTCCGCCTCAATCAAGCGGACTCTCTCCATATCCGGCAGGTTTAAAATATTGATACAGTCTGTTCTGTGAATGGAAACGCCACGACCTCTGGTGACAAATCCCACAATTTCATCTCCCGGAACCGGACTGCAACATTTTGAAAATCGAACAGACACATCGTACAATCCCTTAACGGTAATTCCGCTTTTGGACTTGTGGGGAACTGTCTTTTCTTTCGGAGCATTTTCCGGCTCACTGTGGCCCGCCAAAATCTCCTCATCTGTAACCACAATCGGATGGTCTTTTTTGTATTCCTCATACATACGGTTTACAATCTGACCTTCTTTTAAACCACCGTGTCCCACAGCAGCCAAACAATCATCCCAGCTGTGGAAACCGTATTTGCGAATAATCTTTGCCTGATACTCCGGCTTGTTAATATCTGCAAAAGGAATTGCCTTTGCCTTGGCAGAAGCCAGCATCAATTCTTTTCCCTTTACGATGTTTTCTTCCTTAAACACATTCCGAAACCACTGGTTAATCTTACTCTTTGCCTGAGTACTCTTAACCACATTCAGCCAGTCTCTGCTTGGTCCTCTGGAGTTTTGGGATGTGAGAATATTGATTCTGTCTCCGTTTTGAATCACATAATCTATAGGCACCAATTTTCCGTTAACCTTTGCACCTACCATACGGTTTCCCACAGCTGAATGAATACTGTAAGCAAAATCAATCGGTGTAGAACCATTTGGAAGGTTCTTTACATCTCCCGATGGAGTAAAACAAAATACCGTATCCGAAAAAAGATTCAAGTCACTTTTCAGCAGATTCATAAATTCCTTGTTGTCGGACATGTCCTGCTGCCATTCAAGAATCTGTCTCAGCCAGCTTAACTTTTCTTCCTCTTTATTGATTGTGGCTCCCTCTCCACTCTCTTTGTATTTCCAATGAGCAGCAATACCATACTCAGAAGTACGATGCATATCATAAGTACGAATTTGAATTTCAAAAGGTGTTCCGGTCGGTCCAATCAGGGTTGTATGCAAAGACTGATACATATTGGGCTTCGGCATAGCAATGTAATCTTTAAATCTTCCCGGTATAGGAGTATACATCTCGTGGATAACTCCGAGAGCTGCATAACAATCCTTCACTGTATCCACAATAATACGGATGGCGAACAAATCATAAATCTGGTCCAAAGTCTTGTGTTGATTAACCATCTTTCGGTAAATGCTAAAGAAGTGTTTCGCTCTTCCCTCGATTTCTGCCTTGATACCAGCCCCGGCAATATGGCTCCGCACCTCTTTCACAAGGCTGTCCACATACTCATCCCTCTGCTGTTTTCTCAGAGCGATTTTTTCCACCAAATCATAATAGGCTTCCGGCTCCAGATACTTTAGAGACAAATCCTCCAGTTCAATCTTGACCTTGGAAATACCCAGACGCTGTGCCAACGGAGCGTAGATTTCCATGGTTTCCTTTGCCTTTTCCTTTTGCTTTTCCGGTCTCATATATTTCAGGGTTCGCATATTGTGAAGCCGGTCGGCAAGCTTAATTAAAATAACACGGATATCCTTTGCCATGGCAAGGAACATTTTACGCAGATTCTCCGCCTGAACTTCCACCTTGTCCGCATCATAAGCCAACTGTCCCAACTTGGTAACGCCATCCACCAAAAGGGCAACTTCATCTGAAAATTCCTGGGCGATTTCTTCCACCGTCATCACCGTATCCTCTGCCACATCATGCAAAATACCGGCTACAATGGTTTCCTTATCCAACTCCAAATCCGCCAAAATAATTGCCACACAAAGAGGATGGATGATATAGGGTTCTCCTGATTTTCTGCACTGTCCCTTGTGGGCTGCATTTGCCACATCATAGGCCTTTTGTATCATAGAGATGTCTGCATTTGGATGGTACTTTCTGATTCGTCCCACCAATTCCTGAAACAGAACCTCAGGCTCCACAAAGTCCGCAGTTGCAATCACTCCCCGGTTTCCCTGGGCGACTTTGCTTTCAATTTTTTCTAATTCTTCTGCTGAAATATCTGCCATAGGTCTTCATCTCCTCTTTTATAATTCATATGAAAAGAACCATTCGTCCTCCTGTTTGGAAAGCCCAAATCCAAGCTGCTTTAAAAAAGCAATGGAAGGCTTGTTTTCAGGGGACACTCTGCATAAAATTCTCTCCATTTGAAGTTCCTCTTTTGCATAGCCCATAATGGCCTTGCACACTTCCGTGCCATAGCCCTTTCTTTGGTACTTAGGCGAAATCAGATAACCCATTTCCGCCTCGCCATCCCGGCAGGTTTCCCTGAATTCCACTCCGGCTCTGCCTATCAGCTCACCGGTTTCCTTGTGGAAAACCAGCCACATACCAAATCCGTAAAATCCATATATCTTTTCTATATAATTTTTCTGATACTGTCTCTCCTGTGCATCCTCAAACAAAGGCTCCACATAGTCTGTCATATGGGGCTGGTCATAGAGCCGACGCAGTGCCTCCATGTCCTCCATAGAAAACTCCCGGACATACAATCTGTCCGTCTGCAAAATGTCCCAGGGAAGCTTATGCCACCTTCTGTACACTCTGACAAAATCCCTGTATGTCAGTTCATCCAGTCCCAACACCACGTAAGGTGCCTTCATCATCTCCTGGGAATCCGCCTCAAAACCGATAACAGAAATTCCCAATCCCTGCATCTGCTCAGCCACCACAGGAGAGGTGGTGAGACATATACTCTTTTTTACATCAATCTCTAAAAAAAGTTTTCCTATAGTTTCTTCCTGAAGATATAACACCTCATCAAAGTATGTGCTTATCTGCTTAAGGCATTCCATCTGGCTTAGGAAAAAATGCTCTGTAAATTTATTTTTTTCCAGATAACAAATCAATACCTTAGGTTCCATTTTATAATGCCTTGATTCTCTCCAATGCTCTTACTGAATTTTCGTAGCTTCCGAAGGCGGTTAGACGGAAGTATCCTTCACCGCTTGGTCCAAATCCGCTACCCGGTGTTCCCACCACATTTGCCTTCTCCAAAAGGAAGTCAAAGAAATCCCATGAAGTCATATTTTCCGGTGTCTTCAACCAGATATATGGTGCGTTTACACCACCAAAGACCTGATATCCGGCATCCTTTAATCCGGTGTAAATCACCTTTGCGTTGTTCATATAGTAACCAACCTGCTCTTTAATCTGTGCCTGTCCGGCATCAGAATAAACCGCCTCTCCGGCTCTCTGCACAATATACGGAGCTCCGTTAAACTTGGTTCCGTGTCTTCTTGCCCACATACTGTTAAGGGAAACACCGGCACACTTAATATCCTTTGGCACAACGGTAAATCCAAGTCTTACACCTGTAAATCCTGCGTTCTTTGAAAAACTGCGAAGCTCGATGGCACAGGTCTTTGCGCCCTCACACTCATAAATACTGTGAGCCACGTTGTCCTCTGAGATATATGCCTCATAAGCGGCATCATAGATAATAATGGCGCCATTTTTGTTGGCATAATCCACCCACATCTGCAACTGGTCCTTGGTAAGGGTTGTTCCCGTTGGGTTGTTTGGCAAACACAAATAAATAATATCCGGTGTCTCCTTTGGAAATTCCGGAACAAAATTATTTTCTGCAGTACATGGCATATAAATCACATTGCTCCACATCTGTGTTTTCTCATTATATACACCGGTTCTTCCAGCCATAACATTGGAATCCACATAAACAGGATATACCGGATCACACACTGCAATTCGGTTGTCCTGGGCAAAAATCTCCTGAATATTTCCGGAATCACTCTTAGCACCGTCTGAGACAAAAATTTCGCTAATGTCAATGTCACAGCCTCTGGCCTTGTAATCCTTTTCTGCAATCGCTTCTCTTAAAAACGGATATCCCAAATCAGGGGCATAGCCACGAAATGTTTTGGCATCTGCCATCTCATCTACTGCCTTGTGCATAGCTTCGATCATAGCCGGTGCGATAGGCTGGGTCACATCTCCGATACCAAGACGAATAATGTCTGCATCCGGATTCTGCTCTGAAAAAGCAGCCACTTTCTTTGCAATATTACTAAAAAGATAACTTCCCGGTAATTTTTGATAATTGTCATTAATCTTGTACATATGTCATTTCTCCTCACTCTATTTATTCCCAGGGAAGTTGAATTGTTCCCTCAAAAACCTCTTCTGCCGGTCCTGTCATAAACACGTGGTTTGTGACCTCGTCATATTGGATAAACAAATGTCCTCCCAAAAGTTCCACATCCACTTCACGGCCGATATAACCGTTTAGATATGCCGCCACTGCTGTAGCACAAGCCCCGGTACCACAGGCCAATGTCTCTCCGGAACCTCTCTCCCATACCCGCATCTGCAAGTGTCCCTCATCAAGCACTCTCACAAACTCTGCGTTTACCTGTTCCGGAAACAGCGGATGTTTTTCAAACTTAGGGCCAATCTGTTCCAACGGAAAGTCTGCTACATCTTCTTTTATAAAGGAAACGCAATGAGGATTACCCATGGAAACACAGGTGATTTCATACTCCTGACCATCCACGGTAAAAGGCTGTCCCACCAAAGGCTCTTTTGCGTTTTCATCCATCCCAAGCACCTTCAAATCACAGGGCACTTTTGCCGGCACCACTTCCGGCTCTCCCATATCCACTCTCACTGAGGAAACCTTTTCGTTTTCCACGGTAAGTACCAAAGTCTTGATACCCGACTGGGTGTCAATGGTAATGGTAGTCTTATCTGTGAGCTTATGGTCATAAACATATTTTGCCACACAACGGATTCCATTTCCACACATCTTTCCTCTAGAACCGTCTGCGTTATACATATCCATTTCAAAATCTGCCACTTGGGAACTTTTTATGAGAATCAGTCCGTCCGAGCCAATTCCGAAATGCCGGTCACTGACTTTAATGGCCGTCTCTGAAATCTTTGGAATCACCTGCTTTGTGCAATCCACATACACATAGTCATTCCCGATTCCATGCATCTTTGTAAATTTCATTCTGTCACCTTCTTTACACGTCTTGAACATAGCTGAGAACCGTTTCATAATTCAGCGGTCCTCCAAACAAATCCAGTGCAGAACCAATGGTGATGTTCAGGTTTCCCTGGCCAATCTCCTTGATATCTGCTATATCCTGATAATCAGAAATACCTCCTGCATAGGTCATTGGAATTTTACCCCAGTTTCCCAAGAGACGAACCAAATCCTCTTCGATTCCCTGGCATTTTCCCTCCACATCTGCTGCATGAACCAAAAATTCATCGCAATAGGCGGAAAGGTCATCCAAAAGTTCCTCGGTAATCCTCTCCTTGGTGAAGTTTTGCCAACGGTCGGTAACGATATAGTAATCGTCATCCTTTTTCCGGCAACTCACATCCAGAACAATACGTTCCTTTCCCACAGTATCTACCAGTTTTTTCAGATTATCATAATTCACAACTCCATCTGCAAATACATAGGATGTAACAATTACATGCGTCGCTCCGGCTTTGATAAATTCCATCGCATTGTCACTGTTGATTCCGCCGCCAACCTGCAGTCCTCCCGGATAAGAACGAAGTGCTAAAAGAGCCTGCTGCTTCGTAGTCTCATAATAGGGGCTGCCCTGCTTATTCAGCATAATCACGTGACCTCCCTTCAGACCGTCCTTTGCATAAAACTCCGCAAAGAAGTCTGCGTCTCGTTTTGAAACAAAATTTTCACTGGCTATGTCCCCTTCATCTTCAAGGGAACTACCCACAATCTGTTTCACCTTGCCATTGTGTATATCAATACACGGTCGGTATTCCATAATTCATTCCTTTCCTATTTATTTATATTTATATCAGCCAAAAGCATAGCACATTTTTGGCAAAAAAAAAAGAAGGGAGTCCCTTTTTTTCTGATTTTCATATATAATATTCTCTATAGATGTAGGCACCTATTATAATTACAAAGTACGAGGATTCATAAAACATAAGGGGGTTTATTATGCACACAGAAAAAATTACGTTGAATGATGAGAGAAATGTCACCTTGACGGTACATCTTTTAGAAGAGGCAGATGGCATTGGAGAAAATACCAAACGACCGGCGGTGATGGTGATACCCGGTGGAGCTTATCAGTACTGCTCAGAACGGGAGTCAGAACCTGTAGCAAAGGTTTACGGGGCTGCCGGTTATCACACCTTTATTCTGAATTATTCCGTGGGAAAAGATGCCCTTTGGCCAAATCCTCTTGAGGACTACGAAATGGCTATGGATTTGATTCGTGAAAAAGCAGAGGGTTGGAATGTGCTTCAGGATAAAATTGCCGTGGTAGGTTTTTCTGCCGGTGGGCATTTGGCAGCCGCCGCTGCAACCATCGCCAAAAATAAACCCAATGCTGCCATTTTAGGCTATGCGGTTACCACAAATGATGTGAAAGGTTGTGAACCCTCTGCACCGGAGCTTATCTCCAAAGTGGATGGCACCACTCCACCTTGCTTTTTGTTTGCCGCACGTACCGATGACACGGTTCCGGTTCGGAATTCTTTAGCCTTTATGCAGGCCTTGGAGCAGGCAGGAATTTCCTTTGAAAGCCATATTTACGGCTATGGTCCCCATGGTTTTTCCACCTGTGATGCTTCCATTCAGGAGCAGTCGCCTTCTCTTCTCTGCCGCCGCACCAAAAACTGGGTAACTGACAGTATCGGCTGGCTGGAAGATGTCTTTGGAACCTTCGGTGCAAACGGTGTCACAGAACCACTTTGCTTTGCACATGTAAATGGAAATTATGAGAAAACACTCTCTGCAAATTGTACGGTAGGGCATTTAATGAAAAACCCGGCTGCTGTATCTGTGCTCTCACCTTTACTGGCACAGGCTACCGGAGCGAATGCTACAGAAACTCAGGATACAAAAAATCCCCTACCTCAGGAATTGCTCCTTCAAATGATGGAGAATGTAAGGCTAAGGGATGTACTTAGAATGTTCGGTGCCGCTGATGCAGCCGAACAAATCGATATTCTTCTTAGACAAATCGAAAATCTATGAACAGATTACATCTGAATCCAACACAATGGTAAACGGTCCGTCGTTCACCAGTGATATTTTCATATCCGCGCCAAAGATTCCTTGTTCCACCTTTGGCACGGATTCTTTACATTTTGAGATAATGTATTGATACATTTCATTTGCCATATCCGGCTTTCCGGCTTTTATAAAAGAAGGACGATTGCCCTTTTTGCAGTCTGCATAGAGAGTAAACTGAGAAATCAAAAGCAGTTCACCATTCACATCCCCAAGAGATATGTTGGTCTTTCCCTGACTGTCTTCAAAAATCCGAAGACCTATCATCTTCTTTACCATCTTATCAGCAATTTCTTTGGTATCGCCATCTGCCACACCAATCAAAACCATAAATCCCTGCTGGATGGCTCCGGTCACTTTTCCCTCCACTTCACAGGAGGCACTCTTTACTCTCTGAATCACAAACTTCATCTTTTTTCCTCTAGTTTTCGTTCATTTTAGCCAGCTTTGCTGCCTGGTCGGCTGCAATACAAGCGTCAATAATTTCCTGGATATCACCGTTCATAATCTTGTCCAGCTTGTACAAGGTAAGATTGATTCTGTGGTCAGTGACACGTCCCTGTGGGAAGTTGTAAGTACGAATCTTTTCCGAACGATCTCCTGTACCAATCTGACTACGTCTCTCTGCCGCCTCAGCATCCTGCTTCTTCTGCAACTCCAAATCGTACAACTTTGCACGGAGCAATGCGAAAGCCTTTGCCTTGTTCTGCAACTGGGACTTCTCTGTCTGAGAATAAATCACAATCCCAGTAGGATAATGAGTCAAACGAACGGCTGAGTCTGTGGTATTGACACACTGACCACCGTTTCCGGAAGCTCTCATAACATCGATACGAATATCCTTCTCGTCAATCTGTACATCCACTTCCTCTGCCTCAGGCATTACTGCAACGGAACAGGTAGAGGTCTGGATACGTCCCTGGGACTCTGTCTCAGGAACACGCTGTACACGGTGAACCCCGGATTCATACTTGAGAACAGAATATGCGCCCTCTCCGGTAACCATAAAGTTGACAGACTTCATACCGCCGATACCGGTATCATCAGACTCTAACAGTTCCACCTTCCATCCGCGGCTCTCCACATAGTGAACATAGAGACGATACATCTCTGCGGCAAATAAAGCTGCTTCCTCACCGCCGGCGCCGGCACGAATTTCTACGATAACGTTCTTGTCATCATTCGGGTCCTTTGGCAACAGCAAAATCTTTAACTGTGTCTCCAATTCTTCCACACGTTTTCTGGCAGTGGAAAGTTCCTCTTTTAACATATCCCGCATTTCTTCATCTGATTCTTCCTCTAACATAGCCAGAGAATCATCGATGGTCTCCTTGCAGGATTTATATTCTTTATATGCCTCAACGATTGGAGCAAGGTTTGCCTGTTCCTTCATCAACTGGCGAAAACGATTGGTATCGTTGGCCACATCAGGCTCGCTGAGTAAATTCATCACTTCTTCATAGCGAAGAATTAAATCATCTAATTTATCAAACATAATATTCCTCCTAACCAATGACTTTACTATAACACACCATATAAAAAGGCGCTACAAATGTCCCATAACCACCCGGTCATTTCCACTGTAGTCCCTGATAACTTCCACATCAAAAAATCCTGCCCGTCTCATTAAATCAGAAACAGGTCCTCCCTGATCATATCCGATTTCAAAGAGAAGATATTTCTTTCCCTTCAGATAGAAGGCCGCTTCCTCCAGGATTTTTTTATAAAAAAACAATCCATCCTCATGACCGTCCAAAGCTCCCCATGGCTCGAATTTTACCACTTCCGGCATCAGTGTCTCTATCTCCTGTGTGGCAATGTATGGCGGGTTTGATACAATCACATCAAATTTGTCCTCGACCTCTGAGAACAAATCACTGCACACCCACTTTGCCTCTATGCCATTGTGCAGGGCATTTTTCTTTGCTGTCTCTAAAGCCGGTTCTGAGACATCCACACCAGTTCCCTTTGCACCTGCTCTGTTTTTCAGCAGACTGATCAAAATACATCCGGAGCCTGTGCACATATCCAAAATCTCGTCCTGAGGTTCCACAATTTTAAGTGCTCTTTCCACCAGGGTTTCTGTATCCTGTCTGGGAATCAACACCGAAGAATCCACAAAAAATTCAAGTCCCATAAACTCCTGAGTCCCGGTAATATACTGTAACGGAATATGTGCCTTACGTTTTTGTAAAATCTGTCCATACTCCCCAATTTCTTTTTCCTTTGCCGGCTCATTCATCTTAAGGAAATAATCCTGCTTTCGCATTCCGGTGATAAACTCCAACAAAAACCAGGCATCCACTTCCGCCTCAGGATTCCCGGACTGCTCCAGTTCAGACACTCCTTTTTGCAAAAGTTCTCTATAATTCATGAAAACTCTCCCTGTTTTCCTCCTGGAATTTTCTCCAGTCAAACACTGCCTCCACAGAGGCAATTCCCACTTCAATCATATCGTCATCCGGTTCTCTGGTGGTTAGATTTTGTAACCAGAGTCCCGGCTTGCTGATGGTCTGTATCACCTTATTCTCCGAACGTCCTGCCCACCGGATAAACTCATAGGAAATACCGACAATCACCGGAATCAGCAACAGTCTGCAAGCCAACTGCAAAATGGATGAGTCAAATCGGATAAACATAAATACAAATACACTGATAATCAACACAAACAACAGAAAACTGGTTCCGCATCGTTTATGCTGCTTTGAACTCTTTCTCACGTTTTCCACGTTAAGCTCCAGTCCATGTTCAATGCAGTTGATACACTTGTGCTCTGCACCGTGATACATAAATACCCGCTTAATGTCTTCCATCAAGGAAATCAGCAGCACATAGGCAATAAATATGGCTATGCGAAAAATTCCCTCAATAAAAGCCATCCAGGCCTGAGATTTTACCACCAGTCCCACCAACCTGGAAAAGTAGTAAGGAATCAACATAAAAATAACCAAAGCCATTAAAACAGAAACCACCAAAGTTCCTGTCATTTCCAGCTTTTCTTTTTTTGCCTTCTTTTCTTTTTGTTCTTCCGTCAACGTCTCCTTAGGCTCTTCCTCAAAGTAGGAAGCGGAATCCATCAAGGTAGACATTCCGATTACCAAAGAATCTATAAAATTTAACACACCACGGACAATGGGGATTTTATAACCCTTCCCTGTCTGTGGTTTTGTTTCCTTTTTATCAACATGTATGCTGCCATCTGTAAGTCGAACTGCCACTGCATAACGCTCGCCATTACGCATCATAACACCTTCCATTACAGCCTGACCGCCAATTCCGGAATATTTCATTTTTCTGCCCTCATAATAAATTACAAAACAATGGGGTCAGACGATAAGGTCTGACCCCAGTAACTATCCAGCAGTATTTTCTACTGTTCAATACCATACTTCTTATTGAACTTATCAATACGTCCACGAGCCTGTGCAGCCTTCTGCTGTCCAGTATAGAATGGATGGCACTTAGAACAAATTTCTACGTGAATATCCTCTTTTGTGGAACCGGTTACAAATGTGTTTCCACAGTTGCAAGTAACAGTTGCCTGATAATAATCTGGATGAATTCCTTGTCTCATTGTTTGCACCTCACTATAAAAAATTATCTATTTGTTGCATGTTTTATGTCTGAAGACATACACGATACTATTTACATCCCGATAAACAGCTTATTAATTGTAACACAGAACATCACAATTATCAAGATTAATATCAAAAAAATTTATCTCTCTCTTAGAACATGTGATTTCTCAAAATCTTAGCAATGTATTCCTTGTTATTTCTGGTCTTGGCAAACATATTGATAAAGCTTTCCACCGCTTCATCCTTTCGCATTCCGTTCATTCCACGGCGCATAATTTCCATTGCTTCCTGTTCCTCTTTATTGAGAAGCAGGTCGTCTCTTCTGGTACCTGACTTTGCAATGTCAATTGCCGGGAAGACTCTCTTCTCAGAAAGTTTGCGGTCCAAAATCAATTCCATATTACCGGTGCCCTTGAATTCCTCAAACACTACATCATCCATTTTGCTTCCGGTATCCACAAGTGCTGTGGCAAGGATAGTAAGACTTCCTCCCTCACGCATATTTCTGGCTGCTCCGAAAAACTTCTTCGGCATATGAAGTGCCGCAGGATCCAAACCACCGGAAAGTGTTCTTCCACTAGGTGGAACCGTAAGGTTGTAGGCTCTTGCCAGACGGGTGATGGAATCCAAAAGAATCATAACATCCTTTTTATGCTCCACTAATCTCTTGGCACGCTCCATAACCATTTCCGAAACCCTCTTGTGGTGCTCCGGCAACTCGTCAAAAGTAGAATAAATTACTTCCACATTTTCCCCTTGGATAGCCTCTTTGATATCCGTAACTTCCTCCGGTCTTTCATCAATCAAAAGAATAATCAGATGCATGTCTGGATAGGATGTGGTTACAGACTTTGCAATTTCTTTCAATAATGTGGTCTTACCTGCCTTAGGTTGGGACACAATCATTCCACGCTGACCCTTACCAATGGGAGATACCAAATCCACAATTCTCATAGCAACAGATGAACCAGGCTGCTCCAAACGAATTCTCTCGTTTGGAAAAATCGGTGTCAGCTCCTCGAAGTTGGTACGTGCCATCACCTCTTCCAAGGTACACTCATTGACATTTTCAATTACCACTAAAGCCCCAAACTTGTCCGTAGGATTATTTCTTCTGGTTTTTCCCTTGATAATATCTCCGGTCTTTAAGTTAAACTTTCTAATCTGTGCCGGAGAAACATATACATCATTATCTCCCGGCAAGTAATTTTCGCTACGGATGAATCCATAACCATCCTGCATCACTTCCAGAATGCCACAGCAATCTCTCATTTCTTCTGCCGGCTGTCCGTTATTATGTGCCCCATTTCCATGATGCTCTTCGTTTTTTGTCTTCTTTTCACTTTTGGCTTTCGCCTCTGCGTCAACTTCGTCCTGAGCCAACATAGCTTCCACCAGTTCCGCTTTTTTCATTCCTGAAACTCCCGGAATGTTTCTGCTCTTAGCCAAATCACGTAATACCGCTACAGATAAACTTTCATACTTTTCTCGCATTTAACTTCTCCTATTTCTACTTGTGTTCAAAAAACGGGTAATCTCTGTCTGAACAGACGGCGACTATTTCGATGCAATTAGTATAACTGATATTTTCCGAAAAGGAAAGCCCAAATTTTTGTGTTTTCTGCCTTTTGTGAATGTGGTATAATTTACCCGGGAAAATTAATGAATGCAGATGATACATCTGTGGTATAGATAGAAAGGATTTGCACAATGAGTATTGACGAAAAAGCAGTATTTCTGCACAAACAATGGAACGGAAAAATCGAGACCTGCTCTAAGGCGCCTGTAAAAAGCCGCGAGGACTTAGCCATCGCTTACACTCCCGGCGTTGCAGCCCCTTGCAGATTGATTGCAGAAAATAAAGAGGAGGTTTACACCTACACCTTAAAGGCCAACACTGTAGCTGTTGTATCTGACGGAAGCGCTGTTCTCGGTCTTGGAAACATCGGACCGGAAGCTGCTATGCCTGTTATGGAAGGTAAATGTGCTCTTTTCAAAGAATTCGGAGATGTCAATGCATTTCCCATTTGCTTAGACACTCAGGATTCGGACGAAATCGTAGCAGCCGTCAAAGCCATCGCTCCTACCTTCGGGGGCATTAACTTGGAGGACATCTCTGCTCCCCGCTGTTTTGAAATTGAGGAGCGTTTGAAAAAGGAATTAAACATTCCTGTATTCCACGACGATCAGCACGGAACCGCCATTGTAGTATTGGCTGGCATTATTAACGGCTTGAAAGTCGTGGGCAAAGAGAAAGAGAATTGTCAGGTAGTGGTAAACGGCGCAGGTTCTGCCGGAGTTGCCATTACAAAGTTGCTTTTACGCTACGGATTCCAGCATGTGACCATGTGTGACCGGGAAGGAATCATCCATCCGGGATATCCAAACTTAAACTGGATGCAGCAGGAAATGACCAAGGTGACCAACTTAGAGCACAAAACAGGAACACTTGCAGATGCTTTAAAGGGCGCAGATATCTTTGTAGGTGTTTCCGCACCGGGAATCGTCTCCCCTGAGATGGTTGCTTCCATGAACAAAGATGCCATTATTTTTGCTATGGCAAATCCTGTTCCTGAAATTATGCCCGACGTTGCAAAAGAAGCCGGAGCCAAGGTGGTAGGTACCGGCCGAAGCGACTTCCCAAATCAGGTAAACAACGTTATCGCTTTCCCGGGAATTTTCAAGGGAGCCTTGGAGGGACGTGCCACTCAGATTACCGAAGAGATGAAACTTGCTGCCGCTACCGCCTTAGCAGACCTTGTCTCTGAAGACCAGTTAAACGAGGACTTCATCCTACCTGAAGCTTTTGACCCAAGAGTTGCCCAGGTGGTATCTCAGGCAGTAAAAAACAACATCGCAAAGTAAATCATCACGCAAAGGAGACACTATTATGGCTGAGCCAACTTTGATTTATAAAATCACGGTTTTGCGTTTGCTCTCCACAGCAAAATCTCCTCTGAGTAACGGACAAATCAGTCAATTCTTTTTAGACAAAGAATACACGGACTACTTTTCCGCACAACAGGTGATTAGTGACTTGGAAGATTCCGAGTTCATTGTTGCAAACGCAACCCATAACACAACATTATACACTCTGACTCCCGAGGGATCCCAGACATTGGATTTAATGCGGGACAAACTCACCTCCGCCATCGAGGATGACATTCTCTCCTATCTCAAGGAGAACAATTTGGAGTTTCAGACAGATAATTCTCTGTCTGCCAACTATGACAAAGCCACCGGCGGCGGCTACATTGTCCACTGCAAATACATTCAAAACAAACAGCTTATGCTGGAGGTAAACATCCATGCCGGAACCCTCCAACAGGCTGAAACCATCTGCAACAATTGGAAGGCGCGACACGAGGACGTCTACATGAGCTTGATGGATACGCTGATTTAAAATTTATATCTATAATATCGTGGGGGAGAGTTTCTCTCTTCTATTGCTGACACGCTTTCGCTTGGGACGAAACGTAACGGTACTAAATTCGCAAAGCTCATTAAGTACCGACGTTTCTTTACAGTCTGCAACAGAAGAGAGAAACTCTCCCCCACTTAGTTTATACTCTTTATATCATTATGTTATTCCTACATCTACTATAGGTTTCTCCATAATCTAGCACTTTTTCTTTTTATTCTTTTTGATGGAATATCCAAAGGTTCCGAGCTGACGTCCCAGGTCATAATATTTACCGTGGGAGTAGGCGATAGGATTTGCCTTTTCCAGCATAAACCGCCCTGTCTCATCCATATAGGATTCATCTGCGTGGACAGCCACCACATCTGCTATGAACATATGATGAGAACCTAATTTCTCTATCTTTCTCACCTTGCACTCAATATTGACCGGGCTCTCCTTTATCATAGGTGCATTGATTTGCGAAGCTTCTTCCTTCGTGAGATGACATTTTTCAAATTTGTCCACATCCCGTCCTGAAGTGACACCACAATAATCCGTAGCCCAGACCAAGTCCCGGGTAGTCAGATTAATCACAAAACTTCCGGACTCCTTTATCATTTCATAGGAGTGGCGCTCCGGTCGCACGGAAATATACGCCATAGGTGGATTAGTACATATGGTTCCTGTCCAAGCCACCGTTATAATATTGTCATTGCCCTTTAAATCCCGCACCGACACCATAACTGTCGGTAAGGGATAAACCATATTTCCCGGTTTCCAATCCTGTTTTGCCATAACCTTTTACTCCTGCATTACCTGCATCATCTGAGGGACAAACTGTTTCTTTCTGGACACCATATTCGCCACCAGAAATCCTCCGTCTTTTTCCTCTACGCCAAAAGCCTGCTCTATGGCAGATTTGGCTCCGTTTCCCCGATAGATGAGTTCCGTTTCTTCTTTAAAGATATCTGTAAGCATCACAAATACCATCTTTAGGCCTTTTTCTTCTAATACCCGGCCCATGTATTCCTGCAATTCGCCCTTGATGGAATTTAACTGTTTACGGCTCACCGCACTGACCTGTGCCACTCCGAAGGTCAAATCATCCATATCAAAGACCTTAAAGTCTTGATAAAAGATTTCTTCTACCGTCTTTGATGTAAAGTCTGATCCGGCCTCAAACATAGCTGTGGCCAACTCTTCCACTTCTACACCGGCTATTTTTGCCAATGACTCTGCCGCCGCCTTATCCATAGCGGTACAGGTAGGAGAACGGAACATCAGTGTATCTGACAAAATAGCAGAGCACAAAACTCCCGCAATCTTTTTTTCTATCTCAACACCCTTTTCCTGATACATCTGATAAATGATGGTGGCTGTACAACCCAGAGGTTGATTTCTGAAAAATATAGGAGACAGCGTCTCTAAACTACCCAGGCGGTGATGGTCAATAATCTCCAAAATATCCGCCTGTTCAATTCCGTCCACCGCCTGAGTTTTCTCATTATGGTCCACCAGAATCAACTGCTTCTTTTTCATATTTAACAGATTTCTTCGGGACATCATACCAATCAAATGTCTCTGCTCATCCAAGATAGGGAAATCCCGGTGTCGAATTTTTGACATGGCCTCTTTTACATCATCCACGTAGTCATCCGGCTCAAAAGAAATAATATTTTTCTTGGTCATAAAGTAACGGATAGGCATACTCTGATTAATCAATCTGGCCACGGTAAAACTGTCATATTCTGTGGTAATCAGAACACATTCGCACTCTCTGGCAAATTCCTTGACCTCCTGGTCCACATTGGTTGCAGTTTCTCCACAGACAATCACACAACTGGCATTCTGCTCCAAAGCAATCATCTGACGCTCTTTGATATTTCCCAAAATTACCAAATCGTCATTTTCGATTTCATCCCGCATGTTAGCCCTATTTCCGGAGGCAACCACTACTTTTCCCTTCATAAAGTAGGCATGGTCATTTCCGGTAATCATAGTTCCGTTGATGGTTTCAATGATATTTTTGTACTGGGTTTTTGCCCGTCCCAAAATTCGGTTATCCAGCACGTCCATATAAGAATATGCAATATCTCCGTTTACAATCAGACCTTCCAATCTCTTATTGGCATCCACCACCGGCAAAGTGACCACATCCAACTCCCGCATTAACTCCCAAGCTTTTTTCAGGGAATAATGACCGCTGAAACCGTCTGTCTGTCGATAATCAATATCCTTAATCTGAGCCCCTACATCCTTAATGGTTTCCGGCTCCTCCACCCCAAAACGCTCTAACACGTATCGGGTCTCGTTATTGATATTGCCCGCCTTTTTCGGAATAAAATTTTCCTCCGGCTGCACTTTATTTTTTAAATTGGCATAGGCAATTGCCGCACAGATGGAATCCGTGTCAGGATTCTTGTGTCCTACCACCCATACATTTCTTCTGCTTTGTGCCATATAAATTCCTCCCTGGAGTCATACTTCTTCGTGGGTTCCACGGTTTAAATAGAGGTCAGACCTATACGATCTGACCCCCAATAAAAAACTGATTCAAATTTTATAATCCCATAATTACCAATAACATTATCAACATAGTAACCCCGGATAAAACTATATTGATAATAGCAAAAACCGTAAGCCCGGTAGTACGCTTCTTTAACATAGCGAACTTTGCCATGGTATTTTGATTTTCTTCCTCGCTGTTGTCCAGCTCCTTTAACAAATCCTGAATGTTCCGGTACTGCTTTACATTTTCAGAGTGAACCTTCTCAGATAATTCCCCTTTGATGGCATCCAAACCGGAGGTCATCTCCTGTAGGGTGTCCCGCATCTCCTTGGTCTGTGTAGCAGCATTTTCCTGATTGTCTGCCACCTGCTCCTCAATGCGCTTTTCCAGATTATCCATATTGCCACGTAAGGTCTGCATCATACGGTCAACCTGTGTCTCCACATCTGCGGCAATGCTGTCTGCTTCCGCCTGCTTCTCCGCCAACTCATTTTGCAACTGGGCATTGCGAAGCTCCTTTTCCTGAACCATAGCCTCTAAGTCTTTTACCTTCTGCTCCTTAGCATTGATAAGTCCCTGAAGCTGTTTCGCCTTGTCCCGGAACGCATCAATTTGTGCTAAAAGCATATCCTCTCCGCTAGGCTGATTGTTTGTCATTTCTTTTGTCTCTTCTGTCTCTAACATATCGCGTACCCCTTCTGCAAACTACTAAATATTTTAGCATTCACCACAAATTTTGTAAACACACTAGATATGGGATATCTCTGTATAAATATGGTATAACGCAAAAATCCCGGCTGACAATTGTCAACCGGGACTTTTATTTTATCCTTTTGCCTCTGCAAAATGAATCTTAGCTGTAAAGATCAACCAACTTCTGTAAGTGCTCGAAACGCTCCTTAGCAGCTTCCTCAGATTTAGCGAACAATCTCTCAGCACGCTCTGGGAATGGCTTGATCAAACGTGTATAACGAGCCTCGTTGTTCAAGAAGTCCTGATAAGAACCATCTCCAGCCTTTGATGTCAAAGTGAATGGGTTCTTTCCTTCTGCCTTCTTGCTTGGGTCGAATGAGAACAGGTTCCAGTAACCAGCAGCTACTGCCTTCTTCATCTCATCCTGGCAGTGATTCATACCACCCTTTGCAATACCGTGCAACTCACATGGAGCGTAACCGATAATCAAAGAAGGTCCGTTGTATGCTTCTGCCTCTGCAATAGCCTTAACAGCCTGAGCTGGGTTTGCACCAAGTGCAATCTGTGCTACATAAACATATCCATAGCTCATAGCGATTTCAGCAAGAGACTTCTTACCGATTTCCTTACCTGCTGCAGCGAACTGGCAAACCTCACCGATGTTAGAAGCCTTAGAAGCCTGTCCACCAGTATTTGAGTACATCTCTGTATCGAATACCATAACGTTTACGTTCTCACCGGAAGCAAGTACGTGATCCAATCCGCCGAATCCGATATCGTATGCCCAACCGTCACCACCGAAGATCCATACGGACTTCTTAGCAAGGTAATCTTTCTTAGCAAGTGCTTCCTTAGCATCAGGACATCCGGCAGCTGCTGCCTTTTCAAGCTCTGCTACCAATGCATCTGTTGCAGGAGTATTTGCCTTTGTATCATCCTTTGTATCCATAAATGCATCAAATGCTGCCTTAAGCTCTGCAGATGCCTTGTCGCTCTCTGCGCAAGCCTTTGCTGCTTCGATAGCTCTTTCACGAACATATTTCTGTCCAACATACATACCAAGACCATGCTCAGCGTTATCCTCGAACAAAGAGTTAGACCATGCTGGTCCCTTCTTAGAGTCCTTGTTAACTGTGTATGGTGATGTAGCAGCTGGGTTACCCCAGATTGAAGAACATCCTGTTGCATTTGAGATGAACATCTGCTCACCGTAAAGCTGTGTAATCAATCTAGCGTATGATGTCTCAGCACATCCAGCACAAGATCCTGAGAACTCAAGGAGTGGCTGATTGAACTGTGATCCCTTAGGTGTTGTATCAGATAATCCAACATCTTTCTTACCAACGTTTGCTACCAAGTAATCAAATACTGGCTGCTCATCTGCCTGAGATTCCTGAGGAACCATAGCAATTGCAGCGGTAGGACATACAGTAACACACTCGCCACATCCCATACAATCTAATGGAGATACGCTCATTGTGTACTTGTACTCGCCACCCTTTGGCTTCATATCAGCAAGCTTGATGTTTGAAGGTGCTGCCTTAACTTCCTCATCACTGAGCAAGAACGGACGGATGGTTGCATGTGAACATACAAATGCACAGTTGTTACACTGAATACACTTCTCTGCATCCCACTCTGGAACCATAACGGCTGTACCACGCTTCTCGTATGCAGAAGCACCTGTTACGAACTGACCATCTACGCAATCTGTAAATGCAGAAACTGGAAGGCTGTCACCATCCATCTTTGCGATAGGATCAAGTAAGTCGTTAACAAGCTTAACAACTTCCGGACGACCTGTACGCTCTGCCTTAGGAGCATCTGCTTCTGGGTTAGCCCAAGATGCAGGAACTTCTACCTTATGTACAGCGTCTACACCGGCATCAATTGCCTTGTAGTTCATCTCTACTACAGCATCACCCTTCTTGCTGTAAGACTTCTTAGCTGCCTGCTTCATAAACTCAACAGCTTCGTCGATAGGCATAACGTCTGCTAACTTGAAGAAAGCTGACTGCAAGATTGTGTTTGTTCTCTTGCCCATTCCGATTTCGATAGCCTTGTCAATCGCATTGATTGTGTAAAGCTGAATGTTGTTATCAGCGATATATTTCTTTGCTTCAGCGTTCAAATGCTGATCTAACTCTTCATCTGACCACTGGCAGTTAATCATAAATACTCCGCCTGGCTTAACATCCTGAACCATCTTCATACCCTGGATAACATATGCTGGGTTATGGCAAGCAACGAAGTCAGCCTGGTTGATGTAGTATGGGCTTCTGATTGGGTTGTCACCAAATCTCAAGTGAGAAATTGTAACACCACCGGTCTTCTTAGAGTCATACTGGAAGTATGCCTGGATGTACTTGTCTGTGTGGTCACCGATGATCTTGGTAGAGTTCTTGTTAGCACCTACAGTACCATCTCCACCAAGTCCCCAGAACTTGCATTCCTTTGTACCAGGAGCTGAAGTAATAGGAGCTGGCTTAACCTCTGGCAAGCTCAAGTTTGTAACATCATCTTCGATACCGATTGTGAAACGATGCTTAGGAGCATCCTTCTCTAATTCTTTGTATACTGCGAATACAGATGATGGAGGAGTATCCTTAGATCCAAGACCATAACGTCCGCCAACCAATACGACATCATTAAGTCCAGCCTCACGAAGTGTAGTAGCCACATCAAGGTACAATGGCTCTCCAAGAGATCCAGGCTCTTTTGTTCTGTCTAATACAGCAATCTTCTTAGCTGTCTTAGGGATAACCTTAAGCAAAGCTTCTGAAGACCATGGACGATACAAACGAACTTTGATCAAACCAACCTTCTCACCTGCTGCTGTCAAGTAATCGATAACTTCTTCAGCCACATCGTTAATAGAACCCATAGCAATGATAACACGCTCTGCGTCTGGAGCTCCGTAGTAGTTGAACAAACCATAGTTTGTACCAAGCTTGTCATTAATCTTGTTCAT
>JALELK010000027.1 GCA_022768745.1 Lachnospiraceae bacterium | reverse complement strand
AGCAGTGGTTGCAGTTACCGGCATTATGCCAAGAGATGTATTCTTAAACGAGATGAGAGCATCTTATCAGCACAAGTTTGCCAAGAAACCGGAAGTGATTGATGGAAATATGAAGGCGTTGGAGATGACCTTTGATGCCGTAGAGAAAAACTAGGAGAATCAACAGATGAGAACAGATATTTCAAAGATTAATGAGTCCACTCCCTACACAGAATTAACTGAGGGATTGCAGATTTATGCAGGTGGAACTACAAAATATTTTAACACCGGAGAGTGGAGAAACAACACTCCTGTATTTCATGAGGACAAGTGTAAACAATGCCTGCTCTGTGCACCGGTTTGTCCGGACAGCTGCATTCCGGTCAAGGACGGAAAGCGGGGAGAGTTTGATTTAGAGCACTGCAAAGGCTGCGGTATTTGCGTAAAGAACTGTCCGTTTGGAGCACTTGAGATGAAGGAGGGAGTAAACTAATGGCAATCAGAGAGCGTATGTCAGGAAACGAAGCAGTTTCCTATGCAATCAAACAGATTAATCCAGATGTTATGCCAGCATTCCCAATCACTCCGTCCACAGAAATTCCACAGATGGTTTCAAACTACATTGCAAACGGAGAGATGGATACAGAATTTATTCCGGTGGAGAGTGAGCATTCTTCTATGAGTGCAGCCATTGGAGCAGAAGCGGCAGGAGCCAGAAGCTTGACCGCTACTTCCTCCGCAGGTCTGGCATTTATGTGGGAAGAGTTGCTTTTGGCAGCATCCAACCGTATGCCTTTGGCACTGGCATTGGTAAATCGTACCTTGTCCGGTCCCCTGAATATCAACTGTGATCATACCGATGGTATGGGAGCCAGAGATACCGGATGGATTCAGATTTATGCAGAGAACAATCAGGAAGCCTATGACAACTTTATTCAGGCTTATCGCATTGCAGAGCACAAGGATGTCCGTCTTCCGATTATGATTTGTCAGGATGGTTTTATCACCAGCCACGCTGTGGAAAACATCGAGCTTTTAGAGGATACACCGGTGAAAGAATTTGTCGGTGAATATCAGCCGGAAGAGTATTTGTTGAATCCGGGAAAGCCTATGGCAGTTGGTCCTTATGCAGTGAGCAACTTTGTTATGGAGGCAAGAAAAAATCAGTTGATTGCCCTGGAGAATGCAAAGCAGGTCATTTTGGACGTGGCAAAGGACTTCGCCAAGATTTCCGGTCGTGAATATGGTTTGTTTGAAGAGTATCGCACCGAGGATGCTGACTACATTATGGTACTCATTGGCTCTGCAGCAGGTACTGCAAAAGAGGCTGTGGATATGATGAGAGCAGAAGGACACAAGGTTGGTGTGTTAAAGCTTCGTGTATTCCGTCCATTCCCTGCAGAGGAAATTGCAGAGGTGTTAAAAAATGCCAAGGCAGTTGCTATTATGGACCGTGCAGAGAGCTACAACGGAAACGGCGGTGTTTTAGGTAATGAAATCGATGCAGGACTTTTCAAAAAGAAATATATGGTAGACACCGTAAATTATATTTATGGTTTGGGCGGCCGTGATTTTACCGTGGCCCATACTATGCAGATTTTCCATCAGCTTCAGGATATGGTGGAAAACGGAACCGAAGTAGAACAATATCAGTATGTTGGAATCAGAAATTAGGAGGTAGACTAAGGTGAGTGAGTACAATTTTAAAGAAGTTATGAGTAAGCCTGAGCGTCTGGCTCCGGGGCATAGAATGTGTGCAGGATGCGGTGCGCCAATCGCCGTCCGTGCAGTCCTTCGCGCTTTGCATGAGGGAGATCAGGCAGTTATCGGAAACGCTACAGGATGTCTGGAGGTGTCATCCTTCACCTATCCATATACTGCATGGGAGGACAGCTACATCCACAATGCATTTGAAAATGCTGGTTCCACATTAAGCGGTGTGGAAACTGCATATAAGGCATTGAAAAAGAGAGGTCGTCTCCCTGAGGATGCAAACTTTAAGTTTATTACCTTCGGTGGTGACGGGGGAACTTACGATATCGGTTTCCAGTCCCTTTCCGGAGCTATGGAGCGTGGACATGATATGGTTTATGTCTGCTACGACAACGGTGCCTATATGAACACCGGTATTCAGAGATCCTCTGCAACACCGATGTATGCAGATACCACCACAACTCCTGTTGGAAGCCAGTCCAATGGTAAAATGCAGAATCGAAAGGATTTGGCATCCATTATTGCGGACCACGATGTTCCTTATGTGGCACAGACCACTATGATAGGAAACTTTTCCGATTTGCATACCAAGGCGGAAAAAGCCATTTATACAGAGGGGGCAGCCTTCCTTAATATTATGGCACCATGTCCGAGAGGTTGGAGATACGATGCCTCTGAGGTTATGAAAATCTGTAAGCTTGGTGTGGAAACCTGTTACTGGCCAATGTTTGAGGTGGACCACGGAAAGTGGCGTCTCACCTATGAGCCAAAGAAAAAGCTTCCGATTGAGGACTTTCTTCGTGAGCAGGGTCGATTTAAGCATCTGTTCAAGCCGGGCAATGAGGATTTGATTGCTCAGTTCCAGGCAGAAGTGGATCGCCGTTGGGAGGATTTACAGTACAAGTGTGCCAGAGATAACTAGAGGCAAATAAAATAGAAAAATGAGAAAAGCAGATTTTTGAATCTCTTTGCCAACAGGGGAGGAGATGAAAGGGATCTGCTTTTTTTTATACAATTCTATGGCTTTGTCGCAAAAAAACAGACAATTGTGTGAAATAATTATCAATTGTTGCACTTATGTATGCCTCACTTGTATAATTAAAACATCACATACGTATTAAGAAAATAGGAGGGGAGTATTTTGAGTCGACTTACAGTTCAGATGGAAGATTGTGCTGCATCTGCTACCAAAAACATGATTCAGGAATTTCAGCAGAGAATCGTGGCCAATCCGCCGGGAGCTTGCCCTGTGGATATGCAGCTAGCTTTTTTGAAGGTGTGTCACGCACAGAGTTGCGGAAAGTGTGTGCCATGTCGTGTGGGCTTGGGACAGCTTGAAAATTTACTGGAAGATGTTATGAACAACCGGGGGACTATGCGTACCCTGGAACTGATTGAGGAGACGGCGAAAAACATTGAGACTTCGGCAGATTGTGCCATCGGTTTTGATGCGGCTCAT
>JALELK010000026.1 GCA_022768745.1 Lachnospiraceae bacterium | reverse complement strand
TTGACGACCGACGTTGGAGGAGAAATTAACGATTTAATTTGCTTGATTGTAATCCCCTTTTTTTCAAGTTTAATTGGGCTAGTACAGACTTTATTTAGTTATTTTGCATCATTAGAACAAAATATCATTAATCTTAATAAGGAAAAGGTTGACGTAAAACAATTGTCAAATTTAGCATTAGAAATGGGAAGTGACTTGGCTCAGACAGAGTTAAATTTTGTGTGTGGAATAATAATTTTAATGATAATTTATGTTTGTGTTTGCTTGACACTCAAAGGGATGCGTAATGAGTATAAGAAAAAAAAGAAATCTTTTTATCAGAGTGTAATTTCAATTATTGACAGGGCTCTTGAATAAAAGGAGTGAAAGAGATAAAGAGTTAGGAGGAAAATACTATGGATAGCAGATTGATTTGGGGATGATGTTACAAACATATGGAGAGCTTTTTAATCTACGACATAGCACAGAGTACAGGCACTTTTACAAATAACATTATTTATGTTTATATTTTCGGTTGCGTAGCCATTTTAAACTACAGCAAATTTTCTAAGGCGCAAAAGATTGTGTTGATTTATTTGTCTACAATCGCAATGCGCCTTTTTGTGCCTACCAGAACCATATTTACTGCTGTTATTATGACAATAACGATTTTTTTGGTAGAGGAATACTTGAATCCGGATCAGGAAAAGATGAGGATTATCCATAGCTGGAATGCAAAACTGCTGGATTTTATTTATAGCTTCATTTTTATTGACGCAGGTATTTGGATGATGGTGCTTCTACTGATTCTGAGCGGAAAAGGAATGGATTTTTCGGAAAGACTTTTTGGACCGAAAGTCGCACCTTGGATAACGTACATTGGAGCATTTATTTTGGCATGGAAGATTATGCATAGTATTGTGGCGCCAAAGTTTGTGGTCAAAGAATTTAAGGATATTAATTTCTATTTTGCAAAATACATAGAAAAAGATTTAAATCTGGAGGATTATGATGTACATAGACGTTTGGAATTGCTTACCGAATTAGAAGACAAATCTTATTTTGTCCGCAGAAATTCCTACAACTGGATATCCGTAGAATTTTTGAAATATAAAATTGACACCAATGGTGAAAAGGAGAAAAATAGAACCAAGAGAGAAATACTAAAAAATATATTCTATTTTATCAAGCGTTATGGTATCAAAAAATGTGTCAAAAAATTGCGAGACGAGATAAGTTTTCGTATATCAGAAATTTCATATTGGGGCAAGTCTGTGGTCCGGAGAATTCGTGGTGGAGCCACATTGGAAATGCAACTGATTCGTCAAATTGCTATCGAAGAGGGATATCAGTATGTGTTAAGAAGAAAAGTATTTGAATTTGCCGCCACCTTTACTTTTTTCCCACAGTTGAAAAGGTATTATCAGAGATATGAGGTGGGAAAAAAGGATTACTTCAAAGAATTTCTCTTATATGTTTATCTGCAGTCCGTTCCGGTAAAAGTAAATGGTGTGCGTTTTCAGTCGATTGCTTACCTTATGGAATGCGCGAATGGGGGTGAAGAACACCGGGTTTTACATATCGAAGATTATAATATGACGGAATTATATGTGGCATATTTGGCGCTTACAGGAGCACCGGTTTCGGACAAGCGGTTGGTTCTGTATCCGGATGTAGTAGAGGAGTATGGTATAGACTTGAATTATGCAAAATGGTTTTCTGGAATTATTGCTGAGCGGGTTATAAGACCGGGCGAACAGACAAGCCACTGCGAGTTAGAACAGCGATATGCCCAATATAAGAAGCAGCTGTTGGCTTGGCCATGGGACAAGTTTTATCGGATTGGAAATGCGGTTTTACCTATTGTTGAGAATAACGTTTATTATGGAAATCCGGATTGGCCATCCTACGGATATCAGGAATGCTGGGCTTTTGCACAGCTGGTTTATCGCCACATTTGGTGGCAAGAATTTAACAGTTATGCCGGAACCGAGGATGATATTCTGCGTGATGAACCCTTAGGTAATGGGCGTAGGATAACGGCAGATAATGCCAGACGATTTCTTTCCCGGGCGGTCCCCGGTGCTGTGGTTCGCATCAGTGATACCATAAAGGGGGATGATAGTGTCGGTCAGAAATATCATTCTCAAATTTTACTGGAAAAGCGTGACGATGGCGTCGTTATATATGAAAGCACAAATATCGGCACATGGATAGATTTTTATACTTGGGAGGAGTATGAAAGCAAATATGGAGAGTACGTCTATTTCAAATATATAAAATATCCGTGCCATTAGGGACGAGATTCAAACGGATCTCTTTCCCCCGCCTCCAGCAAAAAAGCCTGCACTTCCGTCACATCATGACAACCACCGTTGATACATATAATAATCCCGGCGTCAACATTATCTTTGTCGTACAAAGCGGGGCAGCCGGCATATTGGAGCGCTCGGCGGGTTTCGATGATGTTCATACCGGCACCGATGCATAGTGCCAGTAATTTATATTTGGAGGGATGCGGGCGACGACCATTGATGATTTGGCGCGCGTAATCTCCGCTGAGGTTGGAACGGCGTATAATCTCCGGCACGGATAAAGTGGGATGCTCCGCCAGATACTCGTTGAAGAAGGAACTAAGGGTTGGCAGATGCATATCATCCTTATGATTTGCCAGGAATTGCTTATAACTCTCCTGATTCATTGGAACATCGCAAAGTTCTTGATGTACATGTGTGGTTCTTGATTCGTCTCTCATTTTCCATCCTCCTATAAAAAGTATACCATAGTTTTAGAGGTCGAGATATGACATTACAAGAAGAATGCAGATTATCATACTATAAAAAAATTGCAGAGATAAGTTCCCATAAAAATGTTTCCTTGGTGCAGCATTTGGAAAATAAAAAAGTGTATGTCAGAAAGGAACAGAAGGTATATAACAAGGATATTTATGAGTATCTG
>JALELK010000111.1 GCA_022768745.1 Lachnospiraceae bacterium | reverse complement strand
GCAATACCACCAATCAGGGCAATGGCAGTGGTAATGGTATTCATCATCTTTTCCGTAATGGAAACCATGGCGGATAGACTTTGAGCCTTCACTTCAAAGTCCGGATTATTCCGGTATCTGTTGGCAAAAAAGGTCTCTATCTTTTCTGCACACTGGTCCGGGTTTGCCTCCGGATCCACCACCACTGTCAAGTTGGAATATCCCGTGGTGTGTAAAATGTTCTGCGCTGTTTTCAGAGGAATATATAAACTTGTGGCATCGCCGTTTAACATATATGCATACATCCCGGCGCTGGGATCATCAGACTCCTTATATACACCCTCGATGATAAGATTGTAGTACTTCTTATCCACACATACCGTCACATACTGCCCTACTGCGGTTGCGTCATCTCCCTGAAACAGAGTATCCACTGCCTTTTCGGAAATGAGGGCCACCATAGCTCCCTCCTGGAGTTCCTTTTCACTGAAAAAAGCTCCCGCGGAAAGTTCGGTATCATTTGCCAAAAAATAACCCAGGGAAGTTCCGCTGACATTCACATCTGCCGTTTTGCCCTGTTGCTCCATCTCTCCGCTTCCCACACTTTGGGAAATAGAAAAAGCTGAAATATCATTGGGATAAGCTTCCTGTAACTCCCGTAACATATCCGAGTTGATGTAATCGTCTTCCTGAGGCTTTTTTGCATCATCGTCCTGGGACCACATTAAACCAAAAGTTCCCTCTTCTTCTTCTTTTCTTTCCTGTACGGTGACCGTAATATTATTCACACCCATGGAACTCATAGACTCCGTCACGGTAGATGTCACTGAATCTCCCACTGTCATGATGGCAATTACAGAGCCGATTCCTATAATAATTCCCAGCATGGTAAGCAGGGCTCTCATCTTGTTTGCCTTTAAGCTGAAAAGTGCCAGGCGAATGTTTTCATATAACATTGTCATCTTCCATTCCCCCTTCTCTCACCAATCACATTGCCGTCTTTGATGGTGACAATCCGCTCAGTTTCTTCTGCCAGTTCAGGAGAGTGGGTAATCAGCACAATGGTTTTCCCTTCTTCTTTGTGAAGTTTGTGAAACAAATCCATTACCATCCGTCCGGTGCTAGAATCCAGGGCACCGGTCGGCTCATCCGCCAGAATAATGGCCGGGTCATTTGCCATAGCCCTGGCTATGGCAACACGCTGTTTCTGTCCTCCGGAAAGTTCCTCCGGCAGATGCTTCATTCTGTCCTGCATCCCTACCAGCTCCAGCAATTCCTTTGCCCTTTGTACCCTCTGCTTACCGGAAATTCCTGCATAAAGCATAGGCATCTCCACATTTTTAATGGCATTGGTTTTTGAAATAAGGTTATATGTCTGAAAAACAAATCCGATTTTTCGATTCCGAATGGTGGAAAGCTCCTTGTCATCGGCAGCAATCACATCAACTCCATCCAGAGAATAGGTGCCCTCTGTGGGACGGTCCAAGGCTCCGATAATATTCATCAGAGTGGATTTTCCGGAACCGGAAGCACCTACAATGGAGACGAATTCCCCCTGGGAAACCGTCAATGAAATGCCGTGAAGCACCTCCAATTCATTTGGGGTGCCCACGTAAAATCTCTTATATATATTTTCCAACTCTATGATTGTTCTGCTCATTAAACTCCTCCCATAGAGGAAGAATTCTGAATCATGTCCTCAAGATTTTGTTTCTTTTCCGACTGGGGAAGCAGAAGTTTTTCGCCTTCCTTCAAACCGGAATTAATCAACTCTGTATAGTAATCGCTCTCGATTCCCTTTTCCACGGTAACCTTCTTTGTCTTGTAGGTACCGTCCTCATTTTTGCCTACCACTTTTTCTACAAAGCTGTTGCCCTTCTTATCGGTCTGTACCACATTGTACGGAACAGACAACACATCCTCATTCTTTTGTAAAATAATGTTGACCTTGGCAGTCATACCGATGCGGAGCTTGTCTGACTGGGTATCCACGCTGATGTTCACAGTAAAGGTCACATCATTTCCCCCGGAGGATGTGCCCGACATACCGCTTTGCTCCAACATGCTTTGCACATCAAATCCTAATCCGCCGCCTATGTCTCCACTGCTATTTCCTGTTGCGATAGGAGAAACCTTTTTCACTACGCCGTGAAGTTCTTCATCACCGGTGGCATTGGTCTTAATCACAACCTCCTGTCCCACCTGCACATCATTGATATCGTATTCTCCAATCTCTGTGGTCACCTCAAAGGAATCCACATTTTCCACCTTGGCGATAATACTTCCGTTGTAATCATCTCCCACAGCCACATTCACTGCTGTGACCAATCCTGAAGTGGTGGCTTTCACCACTGCTCCGGCAATCTGCTTATTTAAATCGTCGATGGTTTCCTGCTGGGTCTTTGTGGCATCCTTTGTGCCATCCATAGTGTCATTATACGCATCCTCCTGGGACTGATAGGCTTCGTTAAGACTATCAATGGAATCCTGGCGGTTGGACACCTGGGTGTCATACTGCTTTTTCAAAGAATCTGCAGTCGTCCGGTCTGCCTCCATTTTCTGCTTGGTGGTATTCACTTGATTCTGGGCAGAAATATATGCCTGGGATTTCTGGTCTGTAATCTTTTCCGCATCCTTTACCGCGCTGTTATATGCCTCTGCAGAAGAAGTGTAAGTTTTTTCTGCATTGTCCCAGTTGGTTTTTGCATCTGCAATATTATCGTCTACCTGCTTGATTCCTGCATCCCTGTCTTTTTTTGCCTTGTCAAGACTTCTCTGGGCACTGTTCTTGGTCCTGTCCACCTGAGTCTGGGTGTCCTGAAGAGATTTCTGGGCATCTGACAGCCGCTTGTTTAAATCCTCCGTATCCAAAACACAAATGGTATCTCCGGCAGCCACGGTATCGCCTACTTCCACATTTACCGCCAACACCTTTACCCCTATGGTGTCTGAGGAAATTTTTTCCTCTCCGGCAGAGGTAAACTGTCCGGTGGAAGAGACGCTTTTCATCAGGGTTCTGCGCTCCACTGTCTCTGTCTCACGGGTGTCCGTCTGGTTTCCTTTTCCTGCTTTCACTTTTCCAAAAATCACAGCCGCTACCACTGCGATTGCAATTACAATGAATATACACAACTTCTTATGTTTCTTTATCCAGTTCATCTCTAACTCCTTGTCTTCCCATTAACTTGAAACTATCTTACCCCTTAAAGCCACTATTTACAAGGATTTATTCCACTACCTGACGCATTTTTATCAATACTTTTTTCTCCCATCTGGATATCTGCACCTGGGACATATTCAAAATTTCTCCCACCTGGGTCTGGGTTTTATTTTCAAAGAAACGCATCTCTATCATCTTTCGCTCCCTGTCATCCAGTTTGGAAAAAGCCTGGGTCAACAACTCTTTTTCCATCACCTGTTCCTCGATATTTTTCTCCTGCTGCTCCAGCTTGTCCACCAAAAGCACCTGGCTTTCCCCGGAGTCATAAACCGATTCATAAATGGAACTCACCGGTTGTTCACTCTCCAACGCCAGCACCACATCTTCCACAGACAAATCACTTTTCTTTGCAATTTCCCCAAGAGAAATTCCCGGACATTTCTCCTGTACCATCTGTATTTTCTTTCTGTTTTCCACAATGGAGCGGGTCACCTTTACCGGTGTATCATCCCGGAGGAATCTTCGGATTTCACCCATAATCACCGGCACTGCATAGGTGGAAAACTGTACGCCAAATCCCGTATCAAAACGATCCACCGCCTGCATCAATCCCAGCATCCCATTCTGAAACAGTTCTTCCCTATCCCGATTTGCGTACCGAAACCTTGCCACCATGCTCCAGACCAGAGGTATGTTGTCCAAAATCATCTGTTCTCTGGCTGTGACATCCCCCTGATGGGCCAGTTTTATTTGTTCTTCCCACTTCTCCATACTAGGAGGTTTCCTTGATTTTCTTTTTCATGGTAACGGTTGTGCCCTGTCCCGGTACTGATGACACTTCCACCTCATCCATAAAAGTATCCATAAAAGCAAAGCCAAGGCCAGACCGCTCCAGCTCCGGTCTGGTGGTAAAAAAGGGCTCCCTGGCTTTATGTATATCCTCAATTCCCTTTCCGAAATCTTCCACCACCACAGTGAGAAGATTTTCTTCCATTGCAAGACTCATGGTAACCTCTCCCGGAGCATTTTCATAGCCGTGAATCACCGCATTGGTCACTGCCTCCGACACTGCAGTTTTTACATCTGTCAATTCCTCCACTGTAGGATTTGCTCCCACCATAAACGCCGCTACCATCATTCTTGCCAGCCGCTCATTCTCCGAAATTCCATCAAAGGTCACCTTCATTTTGTTATCCACCGAAACACCTCCTATTCTTCTTCCACTGAAATCATCTGATACAAGCCGGACAACCGGAAAATCTGCTTCACCCTGGGGCTTAAATTAGTGGCAATAACCTTTCCACCCTCAAATCCCATATTCCTGCTTCGTCCAATCAGCACTCCAATACCGGAGCTATCCATAAACTCCGTGTCCGCAAAATCAAACACCAGCTTTTTCACATGATATGCATCAATGAGCAAATCCGCCTCCTCCCGTAACTGATTCGACACATGGTGGTCCAACTCTTTGGGGACGCTCACCTTCAGCATCCCCTCCTTAATTTCAAATTTGTACTCCATTTTTACCTCCTTAATTACCACTAATACGTGTTTGTGAAACTCTCTGGGGGGCTGTCCTGCGCTGGTTTTCCGGCGGCAGGATTTTAGACAGAATTGCAAAATTTGTGGAAGGGCGTATTCCCTTTTCTTTTGTGTCCGGGCATCGTTTCGACTACAAACTTATATGGTCCCTCTATCACAGACACTCTCAGACTTTCTAGTCTGCCTAAGTGGGGTGCTTCACAAATTTTATTGTGCCCGCTCTTGGTTATGTCACCCACAGAAGATTTCATCTCTGCACTATGTAATGCGGGCGCAAACACAAACCGCGGGCACGGTATTGTTCATCACCCCACATAAGGCAGACACGAAACCCTTCGAAAGGTGTTCTGTGTCCAGAGGAACCATATAAGTTCCTGTCGAAACTTGAACGGACATAAATTATAAGAAAAGGGAATACGCCCTTTCTTACAAATTTACAATTCTGGATAGTGAGTGCCGCCGGAAAACCAGCGCAGGACAGTCCCCAGAGAGTTTCACAAACACTTAATAGTGCAAATAAAAAAGACGTATGAGATTTTTCTCCATACGTCTTCTGTGCTCATATTAAATTATTACGTTAAACAGTCTGCTATGGAATATGAAAATTCCACCCCAGGCACACGTCACTTTAAAAATTACTGCTGTGGTGTCGGTGTATCCTCCGAAGTGCCCATCTCTGTGAGGCGGGTTCTGGCCTGGTTAGCAAGCTCGCTGTCCGGATGAAGCTCAATCACCTTCTTGTAGGACTGGATAGCGTCATCTCTCTTGGATAGCTTCCACTGACATTCGCCTTGGTTAAATAGCGCCTGCCCCTCGTTGTAATCCTCATTGATAGCTGTGATGCTGGAAAAACTGGTCAGGGCATTTTCGTAATCCTGCGCCGCCATCTGCTGATTTCCGGTATTGAAATACTCACCAAGAATCTGAGCGTATGCCGCCTCATGAATCACATCATACTGTGCCTTTCCCTTGTCGGAAAGCAAATCCCGGTTCACCTGATCGATAGCGGTAGCTGCCGTGGCTAAATCATTGGCATCATAAGCCTCCTTTGCCGCCATCAACTGCTCATAGGAGTTCACCGCATCCGCCTTGCCGGTGTACTGCTCCAACTCCTTTTCCAAACTCTTTACCTTTTTCTTGAGCTGACTCACATTGGTACTGCTGTTGGACAATTCCTCGTTGGTATCCACCAGCGACTGTGCCGCTTTCTCTGTAGCGTTCTGCTTTACCGTTGGCACTATCAAAAAGAAACAAATCAGAAGTCCGATGCCCAGTCCCGCTAAAATATTAAAAATGCTGGCTCTGGATGCATCCAACATATCCATAAAGGTTACGTTTGGCATCACCACTGTGTCATTTCCGTCCTGGAAAGCCACCAAATCGTCCTTCTTCTTTTTCTTGTTTTGATTCTGTTCTTTCAGGCGCTCTCTCACTTCACGATTGTAGCGAAGTGTAATGGTATTTCGTACATCAATCTTGCCTGCTGCACTCAGTTCTTTTCTGGCCTCGTTATATTTGCCTTCCTGAATACACAAAAGCGCCAACAGCTGATGTCCCGCCACAAATTTCGGATTCATATTTAACACTTTTCTCAACTGGATACTTGCCAAATCCCGGCTTCCCTGTCTGCAATATAAAAGTGCCTGATTGTATTTTTTCGTGGTCTGGTTCAGTTTTTCCAACATCCCCGGTGTATTTTGTATCTCATTTAAATACTTGTCTGCCAGTTCATTGTCGGTCTCTAAGTTTTTGCTGATAACCCACTCACTAAGGGCCATCACTGTCTCTCCGATTTCAAAGTAAACCAGTCCCAAAAGGTTTCTCGCCTTGGTATTATATTTGTTGTACTGAAGGGCCTGCCCCAGACTCTCGATGGCGCCGGATAGGTCTCTCACCTGTGCCTGCTTCAATCCTTCATTATAATAGGATTCAGATGCCATCAATATGGACCGGTATGCCTTGATGTTGGCTCCACAGTGTGGACACACATTTTCTTTGTCAACTATGGTACCGCAAATGTAACATTCCATAGTAATCTCTACCTCTTATTTCTCTGTTCTGTCATCTGACGCAAAATATCCGTCATATCCGTCAAGTCTCTGTGCTGGATTTCAGCTTCCGCTTCCTCCACTTCCTTGCTTGGTTCAAAATTCTTTAATTCTTCTTCAAAATCTATCATGTCTTCCTCCTATGTCCTGAACATCATAACATAGTGTATCTGTAATTTTCGTCGTTTCCTGTCAGGATTATTCGTCCGGAACAGGTTCGTCCAGTTCCTCCATCCGGATACCGGTATCTGTCTTTACGAATTCCACCTTTTTCTGGAAATCTGACAACTGTACCCGCTGGTCCATTATCTTGACGCTCACCCCGGCGTACACCGTATCGTAAACTTTAACCGTGGCTCTCCTGCCTCTCACAAAGAGCTCCTGTAGCTCCTCTAAGCGAACTCTGTCCTGCGCCACCAAGGCCTCATCCCGGATTTTCACCCGAAGAAGCTGCATTCTCCTAGGGTCTTCCTTGTAGGACTTTCCTGTCTTTTCTGCCAGAGCATCAAAGTCCTCCACACCCTTTTTAATTTTATTAATATTGTTTTCAATCACAGTGATTTTTTCTTTGAGTTCCGCCATCTCCTTCATGCGATCCCCATCCATACCCACAGTCAAATGGGTCACTGTGCCAAATTTATTGCCCACCATCAGAGCGGAAATGCCTTCCACCGCTGTCACCTTGCCCCCGATAATGGCAGAATGTTTGCCTGAGGTAGTGATAATTCGTCCCTCGCAATTTACAAGGCAGTTAAACAATACGTCTGCTCTCAAGTCTTTCTTGCAGGAGACAATGGCATACTCCATAAACTCCGCGGTAATTCCTCCCTGGGCCTGAATCTGTGTCCGTTCTCCGCCCTTGACTCCGCTTAAAAGGAAAATGTCTTTTCCCGCTCTCATATCGCAGTGTTCCACCAGACCGTCTATGGTGATAGAACCGGTAGCGTGTATCTGGATGCCGTGCTTCACACCACCGTGAATCACCACATCCCCCTTAAAGTCAATATTGCCCACAGTCATATCCGCATCCTGGTCGATTTCGTAGATAGGCGAAATCAAAATACGGCTTCCCTGAAGCACAATCTTGCCATCCATATCCGCATAATAGGAAAGATTATCCTCACTCCGGTGGAAACCTCTTCCTCCGATAGGTGGCATATCCCGGACCTGGGCAGGAGCAATCTGGGTATCCTTTACCGTGACTCCCGGCTCTCCCGGAATCGCCGGATGATAGGTGGCAATCAAATCACCTTCGTGAACCACCTCGATAACTTTAATGGTCAAAAAATCTGCCGAGCCATCCGGTCGAATGGTAGGCTTGTTGGAGAAATTCTGCTCGAAATGATATTCAAAGTATCCGTTCTGTCCCAATGTAGGCTCTTTTCCCTGGGCAATCACCACATCCCGGTTACATCGCATTTCCTCACATAAGGAAGAAACAGCCTCATCATCCACACCAAAAACTACACCGGCCTGATTGATGTAAAACATTAACTCTTCCGGTGTGAAACTAGGATCTTCCTCCCCTGTATCCGGAGCTGGAATACGAATGGTGGCAAACATACCGTTTGCACCAATCTGAACCTTCGGTGTTTTTGAATAAGCTGTCATCTCAACTCCCATAGTCTTTCTCCTGTGTACATGATTGATTGACTTTATTCTAATATAATTTTCAGAAAATTTCTACTGGTTCCGCTCATTATTTGACATTTTTTACAGCGGCAACTACACGGCTGGTTCCCAGTCGGTCAGCCCCCTTATCCAAAAATGTCTTGGCATCCTCCAAAGAAGCAATTCCTCCTGCTGCCTTTATCTTGGTTCCCTCTGAAACTTCCCTTGCCATAATCTCAATGTCAGAAACCGTGGCTCCTGCTGTGGAAAATCCTGTAGATGTCTTGATATAGTCTGCCTTGGATTTTGAAACCACATGACAAAGCTCTACAATCTCCTCCTCTGTGAGAAGACAGGTCTCGATAATCACCTTGAGAAGTCGACCTTTGCAGGCGTCCTTTACCTGATTAATCTCCTGCAAAATATCTGCAAAGCGGCCTTCCTTCGCCCAACCCACATTGATTACCATATCAATCTCGCTAGCACCATTCGCCACTGCATCAATGGTCTCAAAACACTTTGTGGCTGTGGTGGAATATCCGTTTGGGAATCCAATCACGGTACAAATAGGAAGTTTGCCCTCTACATAGTCTGCTGCCTGCTTTACAAAAGAAGCAGGAATACAGGCAGAAGCGGTATGATGCTCCATGGCATCATCCAAAATTACCTTTATCTCCGGCCAGGTGGAATCCACACGAAGCAATGTGTGATCCACCCGGCTTAAAATCTGTTCTATGGTTTTTTCGTCCATTTACGTTACCACCTTTTACTTCATCTGTGCCAGACGGGCAACCACCTGATCCATCATCTGCTGGTATTTCTCCAGTTTTGCCTTTTCCTCTTCTACCTTTGCAGCAGGGGCCTTGCTGATGAATTTTTCATTGGAGAGCATGCCCTTGGAACGAGCCAGCTCTTTTTCCAATTTTTCTTTTTCCTTGGTAAGTCTTTCCTTTTCCTTCTCGAAATCTACCAGGTCTTCCAACGGAATGTAAAGTACCGCATCCGGAATTACAACAGAAACTGCATCCTCGGAAACTCCGTCTTTGCCCTGCTGGATGACAACCTCAGTAGCACCTGCCAGTGTCTGATAAGTATCCTTGATAGAAGCAAAAGTCTCTCTCACCTGTTGGCTGTCAGAAGTGATAATAATCTTTGCCTTTCTGCTTGGCGGAACCTCCATATCGGTACGAAGATTTCTCATTCCGCGAACCAAATCCTTGGCTCTGGCAATCATATTCTCCTCGTCTGTATATACTCTGTCCTCCGTAAACTCCGGCCATTTCGCCAACATGATGGTCTCCTCGTCTGGACAAAGAGTACAATAGATTTCCTCTGTAATAAATGGCATAAACGGATGCAACAGCTTCAATGCATCTGCCAATACGGTTTTCAAAGTCCAAAGAGCTGCATTTGCAGAAACCATATCCTGATCCTTGTTGTACATACGAGGCTTTACGATTTCAATATACCAATCGCAGAACTCATCCCAGATAAAGTCATAAACCTTCTGAACAGCGATTCCCAGTTCATAACGGTCCATATTCTCAGTTACATCCTTTGCCAGAGTGTTCACCTGAGAGAGAATCCACTTATCAGCTACTGCCAAATTCTCTTCCTTAGGCTGAGTCACATCCACACCCTCTAAGTTCATCATAATGAAACGGGATGCATTCCAAACCTTGTTGGCAAAGTTTCTGCTGTTTTCCACACGCTCCCAATAGAAACGCATATCATTTCCCGGAGCATTACCGGTAATCAAAGTAAGTCTTAAAGCATCTGCGCCATACTGGTCAATGACCTTCAATGGATCAATACCATTGCCCAGAGATTTACTCATCTTTCTACCCTGATCATCACGAACCAGTCCGTGAATCAATACGGTGTGGAACGGAGACTTGCCTGTGTGGGCATAGCCGGAAAATACCATCCTTACCACCCAGAAGAAAATAATATCATATCCGGTTACCAACACATCCGTAGGATAGAAGTAATCCAAATCCTCGGTGTTGTCCGGCCAGCCAAGTGTTGAAAATGGCCACAGTGCAGATGAGAACCAGGTATCCAAGGTATCTTCATCCTGTTTCATGTGAACACCGCCGCACTTAGGGCACTTGGTAGGTGCATCTTTTTCTCTGGCTACAACGGTCTCTCCGCAATCTTGACAATAGTATGCAGGGATACGATGTCCCCACCACAACTGACGGGAGATACACCAGTCACGGATATTTTCAAGCCAATGCAAATAGGTCTTGTCATAGTTCTTTGGAACGAACTTCAAGTCACCATTTTTCACTGCCTCAATGGCCGGTTTTGCCAACTCTTCCATAGCAACAAACCACTGTGGTTTTACCATAGGCTCAACGGTGGTCTTACAACGGTCATGGGTACCAACATTGTGTACATGATCTTCAATACGAACCAAAAGTCCCAGCTCGTCCATTTTCTGAACCACAAGTTTTCTGGCCTCATAGCGGTCCATTCCCTCGAACTCTCCGCCGTTGGCATTGATAGTAGCATCATCATTTAAAATATTAATCACCGGAAGGTTGTGTCTCTTGCCTACCTCAAAATCGTTAGGGTCATGGGCAGGTGTAATCTTTACCACACCGGTACCAAATTCCATATCTACATACTCATCCGCAATAATCGGAATCTCACGGTTTACGAAAGGAAGCATAACCGTCTTTCCGATGATATCCTGATATCTCTCATCTGCAGGGTTTACGGCAATGGCCGTATCTCCCATCATAGTCTCAGGACGGGTGGTGGCAAACTCAACGTATCTGCCCGGCTCTCCTACGATTTCGTATTTCATATGCCAGAAATGTCCGGCCTGTTCTACGTGCTCTACCTCTGCATCAGAAATGGATGTCTGGCAAACCGGACACCAGTTAATGATACGGTTTCCCTTGTAAATGTAACCCTCATCGTAGAGTTTTACGAAAACTTCCTCAACGGCCTTTGAGCATCCCTCGTCCATAGTAAAGCGTTCTCTCTGCCAATCCGCAGAAGAACCCATTCTCTTTAACTGCTTGATGATACGTCCGCCGTATTCCTCTCTCCAGTCCCAGCACTTCTCCAGGAAACCTTCACGACCTAAGTCGTCCTTGTCAATTCCCTGCTTTTTCAAATGCTCGATAACCTTTACCTCTGTAGCAATAGCCGCATGGTCAGTTCCCGGCTGCCACAAAGCATTGTATCCCTGCATTCTCTTGTATCGGATTAAAATATCCTGCATGGTATTGTCCAAAGCATGACCCATATGCAGCTGTCCGGTAATGTTTGGAGGTGGCATTACAATGGTGAAAGGTTTCTTGCTGCGGTCCACTTCCACATGGAAATAACCATTCTCCTCCCACTTTTTATATAATCTGTCTTCCAACCCGCTTGGGTCGTATGTCTTTGCCAATTCTTTGCTCATATTTTCTTCCTTTCATAAAAAAATAACCCTATGCACATATATCCTACATAGGGCATTATCTAAAAGCTGGCTCCGTACTTTTTTCCAAAAAACTTTGCCTTTAAAAATGCGGTGCCCTTTTTCCACCAATTGATATTTTCCATATGGATGGTGGGCTGCTCTTTGATTTTAAAATCGGGATTGGTGTCCAGTTCGTGGCGAATCCACACATTAAAGAGAATCTCACTGACTCGTCCAAAAAGTCTCGCCTCAAAGGGGGAAAGCTTTTCTAACTGTCCCGTAGACTCCATCTGCTGTTCCAATAATCCCAAAACGTCAAACAGCCAGGTGCAATACTTGTCCAGATACTCCTTTTTCATAATGCACATGTTAAACATATAGCCCCATGTGCAGGAGTACGCTGCCACACAAGCCGGTAAGTATTCCGGAAAATTCTTTTGAATAATTTCCCTGGTCATGTCCAGATGACTCCCATCCAACGTATTTTTGTAATGGGAATACAAAGACTCGATATAATACTTGCGCTTAGCCGGGACAACCACATCAAACTGCTGTAATAACTGCTGTGCCTCTGTGAAATTTAAAATCTGCCCCATCTTGTCGGCTGCTCTGTGATTTCCTCCGAAATATCTCCGGTAATGAACCAGCCCCACAGCATCTGCATCTAAATTTTTCCACGCCCAATAAAGCCCTGTCAGCTCACAGTAATAAGGATTTTTCTCTGAGATATTTTCTCCGGAATCATCCCTGACCACCTCTGTCCCTGTCTCCAGAGCGATGGTCTGCTTTCCTGCCGCTCCCACAAATACCGGCAGATACAACTCATCTGCTGGCACCTGATAAGCTTTATGCATGGCAATGATTATCTTTATTTTCATAGTCCCTCTTCGGTGCTGTCCTCATCATCCACAATAGCTGCGCTGGCACCTGAAACAGCAGATACCACTACCACTACTGCCACGATGACAACCAATAAAATCAGAAGCACGAAAAAAATCCAAAATCCTGTCTCTGTCATTTGATATCCCTCTTTTCCTTTCCAATCTATCTATGAATTGTAGCACAATTACTTTGTTTATTCCATCCCCATCTTTGATTTTAACGATTAAATCCGTAAGGGGTTTTTGAACGAAGTTTGAAGATAAAATTAGGCAAAAAAATGTCTATATTTTTTATGGTGGAAATCATTTTTTCACCGGCATTGCCCCTGCGGAATCTGTCTTTGTACTGTGTCATTCTCCGAAGCAACTCCACATCCTTTTTTGACACAAATTCATCCTGCTGCAAATACTCCAGAAATTCGTAGGTAGACGCATCCGTATTTTTGGTATCTGCCGACAAATTTTCTCCGGTATATTTGTGAATATACAACGGCTCATCCACCAGTAAAAACGGAACTCTTCTGGCCAATAAAAGCAACCACAAATAATAATCATCCGAACCGTTGGATTTACAAATCTTTGTGCGCCACAATTTCGGCACTAAAATCCTTGGCACCAGGCACTGTCCCGGAGAGATAATCTGTACTCCCACCTTGAGATAGGTCTTATAGTCTCCCACTTTTTTCTTATGAAACTGACTCCGGTACCAAAGGAGAGCGCTACCATCTTTTTGTTCTAACTTTACATTTGAAACACTGACAGGATTCATAATCAAATCCCCCAGCCCTGTTCCTAAAACGGAAGATCCCCCGGTATTTACACCGGCGAGATTTTCTCTCCACTCTGTAATCCTGGCAATATGCTTTGCAATGGCATCCCCTTCCAACAGGTCATCCTGGTCCAAAAACATCACATACTCTCCCTGACATTCCTCCAGACCACGAACCCGGGCGCTGTGGATACCGCCATTTTTTTCCTGCGGACAAACCCGGATTGGCAGCGCCAACGCCCACTCCGGAAGTTGAATCTCTTCCTCCGGGCTGTCGTTTACCAGAATCACTTCCAGTTCATCCTGGGATTTCATATTTTTTTGGTTTTCCTGTATGCATTTTACATACTGCTCCATATATCTGTTTCCGCGATAAAAAGCGGTAATAATGCTTATCTTCATCCTATTTTCACTACTCCTGCTTTTCCCTTATCGATTTTGCTTCAGTTTGGCGTATAATCCCGGGAAATCCTTCTGCACTTTTCCAATCCATTTTGCCCTGGTATAAGCGGTTTTTATATCCTTTTTTGCCAGGGGCGCATACAAAAGTTTCGCCGCCTTTCCCTCTTTTGGAACAAAGCGCTGTAACTCCAAAAACAAAGGACTCTCTGTCTCTCTTTTTGCCCCGTCTAAAATTTCATCCCGATGGGCGCCATGGACAATTTCCCTGACCAGATAGGATTGGAATGAGCGGAAGTATGCCGCTGCCACCGTCTCCTTCACCAGAGTCTCCCACTGGTAAATCTCCCGGTTGGTCAGATGCTTTCTGCTCTGCTTCTCTGACCTTATTTTTTCTTCCTGCATCTCCAGAAAACTCTCACATCTCTTTTTCTGCAAATCAAAATACTGTGGTAAATATTTTCCGGTGAGCCGCTGCTGTCCCTCATTGCGGTAATGATACAGGGCTTCCGGGATGACCACCATACTCTCCATCTTGTCCGCCACCTGAAGGTTAAAAAGTACATCTTCAATGTGGGTGATGGTTTCAAATTTTAAATTATGTTCCCGCAAAAACTCTAGTCGATACACCTTGTTCCAGGCATAGCCAAACATGGTTTCTCTCTCCAACTCGGCAATATAAGGATATGCGTGGGTCAAATCATGCTCATCTCTCTGTCGCACACTGTGTTCCCCTTCGTTCTCCCCCTCCTCCGGGGAATCCATGTTCAAAAAATAATGGTCCTCCGGGACTTTGTTTACCTGATAAGAAAGTTTATCCCCTCTGTAATAATCCTCCGTGTATCCATACACCATAAAGTCTGCTTCCCGCCCCTGCAAAGCGGCATCTACCTTTTCTAGTAGGGTAGGCTCTACACTATCATCTGCATCTAAAAACAGAATATACTCTCCCCTTGCACATTCCATTCCGGTGTTGCGCGCCATACTAAGTCCTTCATTTTGTGTCTTGTGAAGCACCTGAAGGGGCATGGGACCGTGGGCATATATCTTTTTAAAGGCCTCTGCAATCTGCCCGGTGGTATCTGTGGCACAATCGTCCACCACAATCACCTCAAAATCCTGGAAAGTCTGCTGCAACAGATTGCCCAGAGTCTGCTCCATATATTTTTCTGCATTGTACGCCGGAATCACAATTGAAAATTTCATTTTTTATCTCCTAAATCCTATCTTTCCATACTTCACATCATACACAAAAAATATTCCTCTGACAAGAAAGGCAAAAAAACAGATGCCGGACTTTATATCCGACACCTGCCTATATGATGTATTAAGAAAAGGGAGTAAGTTATTTACTTCGTGTCTGTAGGGGTGGTGCAGTGACTGCATCCGCTGCATGCCCCGCTACAACCGGAACATCCACCAATGTTCTTCTTTTTTACCATGCTCTTAATGATGGCACTGATAATCAATACCAAAATCAGAAGTACTATTACAGTTCCCATAATGTCCACCTCCTATTTTATTTGTGTCACGTCTTTGCTGTCATTTTTTCTTATATTATAGCATCTTTATTTGTTAATTGCCGCATATTTGTCTTTGCGGAAAAGCAGATAAATGAAACCTGCGATAAAAATGAATGCTACCACAGTGCCAAATCCGAAGGCTCCTGCTGTAAACAAGCTACCAATCTGATATACACACATTGCTACGATGTATGCCAGTACACACTGATATCCGATGGCAAACCAGAACCACTTCTTGTTGTTCATCTCTCTCTTGATAGCACCCATAGCTGCGAAACATGGTGCACACAAAAGGTTAAATACCAGATAACCGTATGCTGCAATCGGAGTCATAACCTGTGCCAGGTTGCCCCAGATTTCTGTACCATCTTCTGCCACTTCTGCGAATCCGTAAAGCATACCAAAGGTTGCTACCACATTTTCCTTTGCAATCAAACCGGAAACAGCAGCCACTGCCATCTTCCATCCTTCTCCTGCCTGTGTCCATCCAAGTGGAGTGAAAATCCAGGCAATTGCACTACCGATAACAGCCAAAATACTGTCGTTAAGCTGTTCTGCTTCAAGCATACCGAAGGAGCCGTCTACCCAACCGAAGCTCATTAAGAACCAAAGTACGATGGTAGAAAGTAAGATGATGGTACCAGCTTTTTTGATGAAGGACCATCCACGCTCCCACATACTTCTGAGCACGCTACCAACAGTTGGCCAGTGGTAAGCAGGAAGCTCCATAACGAATGGTGCCGGATCTCCGGAGAACATCTTGGTCTTCTTCAAAATGATACCGGAACAAATGATAGCTGCCACACCAACAAAGTATGCGCTCCATGAAACCCATCCGGCATTGTCGAAGAATGCACCGGCAATCAAAGCGATGATTGGCAATTTCGCACCGCAAGGAATAAATGTGGTGGTCATAATAGTCATCTTACGGTCTCTGTCGTTTTCGATGGTACGGCTTGCCATAACACCAGGAACGCCACATCCTGTACCAATCAGCATTGGGATAAAGGATTTTCCGGAAAGACCAAACTTACGGAAGATACGGTCCATAACGAAAGCAACACGAGCCATATATCCACAACCTTCCAAAAATGCAAGGAAAATAAACAATACTAACATCTGAGGTACGAATCCAAGTACTGCACCAACACCGGCTACAATACCATCGAGAATCAAGCCCTGGAGCCAGTCGGCACAATGGATTGCCACCAATGCCTTCTCAATGGCAGGAGGAATGATTTCTCCGAACAAGACATCATTTGTCCAGTCTGTCAAAAATCCACCTACGGTTGTGATGGAAACGTAATATACTAAAAACATAACTGCCGCAAAAATTGGGAGTCCCAGAATACGGTTAGTTACCACCTTATCAATCTTATCAGAGATGGTAAGGGCTCCGGCATTTGCCTTCTTGATACAATCATCAATAATGGTACCGATGTAGTTGTATCTCTCACCGGTGATGATGGATTCTGCATCGTCATCCATCTCATCCTCGCAAGACTTAATGTCCTGTTCGATGTGGTCAATCACATCCTGGGATAAACCAAGCTTTTCTCTCACTTTTTCGTCACGCTCAAACAATTTGATGGAATACCATCTCTGGAGATTCTCATCTGCAATGTTATGTAAGCAAAGTTCTTCGATATGTGCAAATGCATGCTCCACGCAACCTTCAAAGGAATGTTTTGCCTTCTGGGCTACCTTGCTCTTTGCTACCTCAATGGCAACTCTTGCCGCATCTTCCACACCGGTTCCCTTTAAGGCTGAAATCTCAACCACCTTAACTCCAAGCTCTTCTGCCAATTTCTTGGAATTAATCTTGTCACCGTTCTTAGCTACCACATCAATCATGTTGATGGCTACCACAACAGGAATACCAAGTTCTACCAACTGGGTGGTAAGATACAGGTTTCGCTCTAAGTTGGTACCATCTACAATATTTAAAATGGCATCTGGCTTTTCATCAATCAGATAATTTCTGGCAACAACCTCTTCCAAAGTGTATGGGGATAAAGAATAAATACCAGGCAAGTCAGTGATGGTTACTTCCTTGTCTCCTTTGTATTTTCCCTCTTTTTTCTCCACGGTAACACCCGGCCAGTTACCAACGAACTGGTTTGCTCCGGTCAGAGCATTGAACAGCGTTGTCTTACCGCAGTTTGGATTTCCCGCTAATGCTATACAAACTGACATCTCTAATTTTCCTCCTTCACATCTATCATAGCTGCGTCTTCCTTACGAAGAGAGAGTTCATAACCTCTCACTGTAACTTCTATCGGATCTCCCAAAGGAGCAACTTTTCTCACATAAATCGATACACCCTTGGTAATTCCCATGTCCATAATTCTTCTCTTGGTGGCGCCTTCGCCATTCAACTTGGCAACCACTGCTGTCTCGCCAATTTTGACATCCTTTAATGTTTTCATTTTCTTCCTCTCCTTATACCATAATCTTCAGAGCCATTTCTTTTCCAATGGCAACCCTGGATTCTTTCACATTGATAATCACGTTTCCATCCACTTCGGAAACAACACTCACCTTGGAGCCGGGAACAAATCCCAGATTCTCCAGAAACAATCGGGTTTCTTCTTTTCCCCCGACCTTCTTTATCAACATCTCCTGTCCCTTGCCTGCCATAGCCAGTGGCATCATAATCTCCACCTACCTTTTGTTAGATTATCTAACCTATAATTAGACATTTCTAACCAATAGTTAAAAATATACGTGTTAGACCCCTCTAACACGTATTGCATGTTAGCACAATCTAACTTCTGTGTCAACACCCTAATTTCCATTTTATACCACTACTTGTCGGAGATTTGTCTGCCCTCGTGGTCCATATGATAGTTATCCCGGTAGATTAATTCGGAAATGGGAACAATCTCGTATCCCTGCTCCTTCAATCCGGAAATCAAAGCATCCAGCGCCTCTGCTGTGTACTTCGCCCCATTGTGGCATAAAATAATGGAGCCGTTTCCCAGATGCTTATGTTTGGTAACGGTATTAATGATGCTATCCACCCCATAGTCCTTCCAATCCAAACTATCCACATCCCACTGAATCGGGTAATATCCCATATCCCTGGCAATGGAAATCACTTCATTATCATAATCTCCATAGGGTGGGCGAAACAAAAACATATCATAGTCGGTGAGTTTCTTCACCTTGTCATGGACATCCTGCAACTCCTGCCTACACTCTGCCTCTGACAACTGGGACATATTCTTATGATTTTCACTGTGATTTCCCAAATCGTGTCCCGCCTTATAAAGGGCCTTTACATCCTCGGGATATGCCTCCACCCAGCCTCCGGTCATAAAAAAGGTCACATGCACATCATGCTTTTTTAAAATTTCCATTATTTTTTTCGTATCTTCATTTCCCCAGGCGGCATCAAAGGAGAGGGCCACCTTTTTCTCGTCTGTTCCCACACAATAAATAGGAAGTTCCCTTCCCCCCACACTGCTACTGGTGGGCCAGACACCCTTTTTGTAATACCCCACCACCCCTATACTAAAACAGAGCAGACCTACCACCAGTAAGCCTGCTCTTATATGATTACCTGTTTTATCTCTTTTCACTTGGCACACACTCCAACGCTGATTGTTATATGTGTATGCGATTTTAGAAAACTTTATGCTCCATTAATTTTCTTTCTTCTTCTCCCGGAAAATGGTTCTGAAAATCAAACGCACCAATGGTCCACAGTAAAACAACTGGTAGAGAAGTGCCATGGGGAAGTTCATTGCCCAGGTCTGGATAAAGGTACCAAAGGTCTTTGTCTCCTTAAACAAAAGAGTGGCAATCAGACTCATAATAGGACACATGATACAGCAAATGCAAATGGAGATTGCATAGGTGATAAACTGTGGTCGGTCCTGTGGTGTCATCACCTGAAAAGCCAATCCTCTGGCAATTTTTCCAACTACGAAAAACTCCAACACAAATGCGATAGGCGCCATAATCGGCATCTCATGAAAAGCTGCCAGGAAAGTCTCTCCTGAAACACCTCCCATATTCAGCGCTACATTATAAACAATCATTCCATACACCATCACTGTTGCCATAATGGCGGTGAACACAACATCCTGAAACTTATTTTTAGGCATAATAAAATCCTCCTTAATGATAATTTCATGTGTTGTTCGTTATCATCCGGGAGGATTGTGCGTTTCCAATTTGAACCATATTTAGTTACAGCCCGACCATCATACCACAGGTGTATAGAAAAATGCAAGTATTTTATTTTATAGCGTTTTTCACCACGTCATTGAGTTCTTCTCTCACAATAGGTTTTGTAAGAAATCCGTCAAAAACCTTTTCCTTTTCAATGCCTACCAGGTTGTGATCCCCCAACACGGTCACCGCGTAGATTTTCACTGTCCCGGCATCACTTCGATCCATAGAACGAATGGATTTCGCCGCTTCATCACCCTTGACGTTGTCCATGATGATATCCATCAGAATCAATCGGATATCCCCTTCTTTGGACTGCTCAAAAAGCTCTATGGCTTCTGCCCCGTCTACTGCCTCAACAATTTCAACATCTTCAACGTCGATAATGTTTGAAATCATATCCCGCATAAAGGCATTGTCATCTACCAACAATATTTTCATGTTCCTACTCCTTTTTAATCCAGCTCCTTCATGTTGTCCATAACGGAAGCATAACACTCATCCACCTTTTGTACCAATGCCGGGTCTGCCTGCTCTGTACAAGGACGAAGCTGCTCTGTCAAATCACTGACTGCGTTCTGGAGTCTAACAAAGCCCAGGTTTGCAGACACACCTTTTAAAGTGTGGGCTGCATGGAAAGAAGCTTCGATATCCCCATCGGCAATGGCTTCCTTTAAACTGTTATAACTACCATCATTTGCAAATTTCAAGACGAACTTTTTAATCAGCTCATCCTTTAACAATAATTCTGTGACTCTGTCATAGTCACCACCGGTAATCTCATAAAATTCTTTAACTGTCATTTGTTCCCCTAACTTTGTATCACTTATTTGTATTACTTTCGGCTGACCGATTATACAATCTCAGCCTTCAACAGATTTGTGGTTCCGGCGATTCCAAGAGGCACGCCGGCTGTGAGTACCACAGTATCTCCCTCTTCTAAAAGGCCTTCTTCCTTGCATCTGTTCATTGCATGTTCAAACAACTCGTCTGCGTCCTGTTTTTCCTCTATCAACAGCGGAATCACTCCCCAAGAAAGATTTAACTGACGACAAACCTTTGGTGAAAGAGAACCACCGATAATCGGACTCTGTGGACGATACTTTGAAATCATCCGTGCAGTACGTCCTGACTTGGTAACGGTCACAATGGATGTGGCATCCAAATCTCCGGCCATCATACATGCAGTATGGGAAATAGCATCGGTGATGCTCGGTTTCTCATTGTACTCTCTGGATTTCAAGCGGGAAAGATAGTTGATATCCTGTTCTGTACGCATAGCAATTCTATCCATAGTCTTTACTGCCTCTACCGGATAATCACCTGCTGCCGTCTCTCCTGACAACATAATGGCGCTGGTTCCGTCATAGATAGCATTCGCCACATCTGTAGCCTCCGCACGAGTCGGTCTCGGATGTGTCATCATAGAATCCAACATCTGTGTAGCGGTAACAACCACCTTGCCGGCATTGTATGCCTTTTTGATAATCATCTTTTGGATGACAGGCACATCTTCCATAGGAATCTCAACACCCATATCACCTCTGGCAACCATAATTCCGTCTGCCGCCTCGATAATCTCATCGATATTTTGAATACCCTGGTTATTTTCAATCTTGGCAATAATCTTGATGGCATCTCCCCCATGCTCGTGGAGAATGTCACGCAATTCCTTTACATCTGCTGCAGTACGGACAAAGGAAGCTGCGATAAAATCAAAATCCTCTTTCACTGCAAAAACAATGTCCTTGTAATCCTTGGGGCTGATATACTCCATGGACAAATCCACGTTTGGTACATTGACGCCCTTTTTGTTGGATACCTTGCCACCGTTAATCACCTGACACACAATGTCATTCCCCTGAATGGAGGAAACCTGCATCTCAATCAATCCGTCATCAATCAAAATGTGTGTGCCCACAGTGACATCCTTTGGAAGGTTTTTGTAACTGATGGAAACCCGGTTTTCATCTCCCATTACATCCTCTGTGGTGAGGGTAAAAGTCTGACCTGCGGAAAGCATCACCTTTCCATCTGTAAACTCCTTCAAACGTATCTCTGGTCCCTTGGTATCCATCAAAGCAGCCACCGGCAAATGTAATTTCTGACGGTTTTCCCTAAGGGCTTTCAAACGGGACAACTGCTCCTCATGGTCTCCATGGGAAAAGTTAAATCTGGCAACATTCATCCCTGCCAGCATCAACTCCTCCAGCACTCCCGGTTTCTCTGTAGATGGTCCCATGGTACATATAATTTTTGTTTTTCTAATCTGATCCATATATCTTTGTTTCTCCCTAATGATGATGATTCCCCAAAAACTCCCCATCATCTACGGTATCTAAATCCCTTATCCTAAAATCTGAACATCGGCACTACTTACCAATCATAGTACCTGTCTCGCCACCGATGGTAACACTCTCGGCAGAAAGTTTTGTAATCAGTACCTTGCGGATAGCGGAATCTCCAATGTATTCAATGGCAGCCTGAATCTTTGGTTTCATAGTTCCCTCGCCGAATTCACCCTGCTCCATAAGTTCCTTTGCCTGCTTTACGGAAATGTAATCCAAAGGCTTCTCTGCCTCTGTGCCAAAACCTGTGCAAACCTTTTCCACTCCGGTCAAGATAACCAGCATATCTGCATCCAGCAAATCCGCCAAACGTCCGGCAATGGTATCCTTTTCAATAACCGCGCTGGCTCCCTTTAGGTAATTGTCCTGAGGAAGAACCGGAATTCCGCCGCCACCGCAGGCAACCACAATCTGACCTGCATCACAGAGGGTACGAATGGCATCAATCTCCACAATGTCCATAGGCTTTGGTGTAGCCACAATTCGGCGATAGCCACCCTCAACTTTTACCACGTGGTTTCCTTTTTTCTCCTCTTCCTTCGCCTCTGCCTCCGTCATCACACGACCGATCACCTTGCTTGGCTTGTAGAAAGCCTCGTCATACGGGTCAACGGAAACCTGTGTCAAAACGGTAGCCACTGTTTTGTATATTCCATGACGGAGAAGTTCGGTACGGATGGCGTTCTGCAAATCGTAACCGATATATCCCTGACTCATAGCTGAACACACAGACATCGGTGTGGCTGTGTACTCCGGATAGATCTTGCAGAACTCTGACATCGCTGTGTGAATCATACTTACCTGCGGACCATTACTGTGGGTAATAACCACCTGATAATCCTGCTTTATAAATTCTGCAACCGCCGTAGCTGTCTTTACAAGAGCCTTCTGCTGCTCCGGCAATGTGGTTCCCAATGCGTCATGCCCCAGGGCGATTACAATTCTCTTTTTTTCCATGATAAAAACCTCCGTCTGCTGTTTTATCTAGTAAAGCCTACTTATGGATTCAGTTTAGCACATATAAAAGATTACAACAAGGGAATTACACGTAAGGAAATGAGAAATTTGCAGATAAGACAGATAAAGTATCTCTAAATAAAAATAACATTCCTCTTCTTCCCGCAACAGGGAATTCTGAGGAATGTTATCTTTTTAATCATCCATTATTTTTTATTTGTGAGGGTTACTTCCAACTCTGTCTCTTTGTATCCGTTTCTGGACTGAGCCACAGTAACCTTTACCTTGGTTCCGGCAGAGATATACTGCATCATATCGGAAATCTCTTCCATAGAGGAAATCTCCTTTCCGTCAAACTTGGTAATCACATCACCCTTCTTGATACCGGCCTTGCCTGCTCCGCTGTTGGCTGCCACCTTGGTAACATAAACACCACTAGGAATATCGTACTGACCGGAAACATCGCTGGTCACATCCACGCCGGCGATACCAAAGTAAGAAGCATCCCCCTCTGATACCTCCTGTCTGGTAATCAGTCCCTCAATAATAGACTGGGCTGAGGAAATCGGAATTGCATATCCCATACCTTCCACACTGGTGTCTGAATACTTGGCTGAAACAATACCAACCACTTCACCCTTCATATTCAAAAGTGCTCCGCCACTATTTCCGGGGTTAACTGCCGCATCGGTCTGAAGAAGTTTATTTTTAATGGTCTTTCCGCTTTCGTCCTGAAGCTGTACCTCACGCTCCAATGCACTGATAACACCGGTGGTAACTGATTGTCCATATCCCAAGGCATTACCGATAACAACTGCGGACTCACCTACGGTCAGTTTGCTGGAATCTCCCACGGTGGCAACTTTGATTGCCTCCTTTGTGCTATCCTCTACATCCTTCAAGGAAACTGCAACTACTGCCAAATCCACCGAGGCATCTGTTCCTTTTACCGTAGCCGGAACTGCCTTTTCATCACAGAAAGTAATGGTCAAACTCTCTGCTCCGGAAACCACATGGTTGTTTGTGGCAATATACAAATTTTCATCATCCTGACTGATAATAATACCGGAACCAGCCGACTCGCTCTCATAGGTCTGAGTTCCTCCAAAGAAGTTTCTATATTCTGAATAAGAGATATTTGTTACTGCAACGATAGAGGGCATTACATTGTCCACAATATCGGATACATCTGAAACCGTGGTTGCAGTGGAAACTGCTGTGCCGGATATCTCTCCCTTATTTCCTGTGCTTGTTTCTGTTGCATCTGCACTTACCTTTTCATTGCCGGTAAGTTTTCCAACTACGTAGTAAGAGCCCTGAAATGCTGCTCCTGCCACCAATCCAAAGACAAGAGCAATGGCTACTACTTTTATCATTTTCTTGCCAAATCCGTTCATCAAAATTATCTCCTTCCGCCTTTTGATACTGTAAAGTCTAGTTAAGATTTGTGTTGATTTTGTGACAACAATATGAAAAAAGAGAGTCAGACTTTCACAAGTCCGGCTCTCTGTTATTCTCGCGTCAAAAATCACTCTACCGTAACTGACTTTGCCAGGTTTCTCGGCTTATCCACATCGCAGCCTTTTCCTACAGCTACATAGTAACCAAAGAGCTGTAAAGGAATGATGGCCAGGGAATTAGTAAAGTACTTGTTAGTCTCCGGAATGTAAACCACATAATCCGCAGCCTTTTCAATCTCTGTATTGCCCTCATTTGTAATCGCCATAACAAAGGCTCCACGAGTACGAACCTCAACAATATTGCTGATCGTTTTTTTATACAAATCCTTCTGGGTTACCACTGCAGACACCAATGTTCCGTCTTCAATCAGGGAAATGGTGCCGTGCTTTAACTCTCCTGCCGCATAGGCCTCAGAGTGGATGTATGAAATCTCCTTTAACTTCAGCGAACCTTCCAGTGAGATTGCATAATCAATACCACGGCCAATGAAAAATACATCCTTTGCAGTTACATATCGGTTTGCAAATCTCTGAATACGCTCCTTATTACCAAGAAGTAACTCAATCTGATCCGGAAGACGCTTCAAATCGTCGATGTAATCCATCTTTTCCTGCTGGCTAATCTGTCCGCGAACCTCAGCAAATTTAATTGCCAACAGATAATGAGCGATGAGCTGTGCAGAATAGGCCTTTGTAGTGGCAACTGCAATCTCCGGTCCTGCCCATGTATAGAATACCTTATCTGCTTCTCTGGCAATGGAACTTCCTACCACATTGACAATACCAAGGGTTTTATTTCCACGCTCTTTTGCCTCACGAAGAGCTGCCAAAGAATCCGCTGTCTCTCCGGACTGGCTGATAATAATCACCAACTCGTTCTCATCCAGAATAGGATTGCGGTAGCGGAACTCAGAAGCCAAATCCACCTCTACCGGAATTCTTGCCATTCCCTCATACACATACTTTGCGGTAACACCGGTATGATATGCGGAGCCACAGGCTACAATTCGAATACGGCTAATCTGACGAATCTCCTCATCGGTCATTCCCAACTCTTCGATTTCAATCTCATTTCCCTTTAAACGAGGGCTCAAGGTATCACGAACGGTCTTTGGCTGTTCGTACATTTCCTTTAACATGAAATGCTCATATCCGCCTTTTTCTGCGGCATTTACATCCCACTCAATGGTCTTATATGTCTTTTCAATAGGCTCACCGTCCACATTAAAAAATTCGATTTCATCCCTTGAAAGACGGGCAATCTCCTCGTTTTCAATAAAGCAGACATCTCTGGTGTACTTTAATACAGCAGGCACATCAGACGCAATCAGGTTGCCGTCCTTACCTTTACCCACAATCAACGGACTGTCCTTACGGACTGCGTACACATAATCCGGCTGATCTGCAAAAATAATTCCCAAAGCATAAGAACCATCTACACGGTGCATTACCTTTGTCACTGCCTCAAGAGGATCCCCCTTGTAGTAGTAATCCAAAAGATGAGCTACCACTTCGGTATCTGTCTCTGAATGAAAATGGTATCCCTTTTCATTCAGCTTCTTTTTCAATTTCAGATAGTTTTCAATGATACCGTTGTGTACCACTGCAATGGTCTCAGACTCATTAAAATGAGGATGGGCATTTTCGTTGGTAGGCGCACCATGGGTTGCCCAACGGGTGTGTCCGATGCCCAAAGTTCCCGGCATCATCTCCCCGTCATGGGTAAGTTCGCTAAGAACCTTTAACCGTCCCATAGCCTTCTTGCCCACAATCTTATTTCCGTCATATACTGCAATTCCTGCAGAATCATATCCTCTGTACTCAAGCTTTGACAATCCGTCCAAAAGAATTGGTGCAGCCTGGGATTTGCCAATATAACCTACAATTCCACACATATTATCTCTCCTCTATTTAAGCCAGACATTAATATCCGTAATCCAGCGCATCTCCCTCACCATATCCGGAGAAATTCTGAATCTGCTGACTGATGTCAGCCACTTCCTTTGAAACTTCCATTTCTTCGTTGCCAAACAAATCCTTGTGCAATTCTTTGACATTAGATTCCAAGGTACAAGGCACAACCATGTCTCCCTGTGAGCCATATTTTCCTGTCTTCATGGCATATGGGAAACCTCTGGTCTCCACCAACTGATAATCCTTCATCTTGCTGGCCATACCAATAATCTGATTCAGTTTCATATTGGTTCCGATGTCATCAAATACGGCGTTAATCAAATTGTTTAACTCGCCTAAATTTGCATCTCCCAATTTATTCACCATAGCCTGTAATATGGTTCGCTGTCTCTCTGCACGGCCGAAATCTCCTCCGGCTGTGTATCGGATTCTACAATAAGCAACCGCCTGCACACCATTCAAGGTCTGTGTTCCCACAGAAACGTTCTGTGGAGTTGCACCTGTTACTGCTGCTGTGGCTGCAATATAACCGGCAGGTCCATTCATATAATAGGCTTCATCATCGGTAATATCCACCTGAACACCACCTAAAGCATCCACCGCTTCTGCCAACGCATAGAAATCCACAGAAACATACTTTTGAATGTTCAAATCCAGATTTCGGTTCAACATTTCAATGGCCTGCTGAGGTCCACCGTGGTTGTATGCATAGTTACACTTTCTGAATGTCCGGTCTCCATCCACATCCAAACTGGTATCACGATAAACAGAAATTAACTTCACCTCTTTGGTCTTGTTGTTGATACTGCAAATCATAATACTGTCACTGTTTCCGGAGTCATAATTTCCATTGGAACGGTTATCCACACCAAACAAAGCTATATTGGTATAACCCTCCAAAAGCTGTTCTGTTTCCTTATCCAGCTTGTTCACTCTCAGATTTTTTAAATCATCCCAGCTGATTTTTCCAAGTTTCAGCCAAACCAGAAGAAATGCTAATACAATCAAAAGAACTACCACTTCTATAATAAGAAGTCTCTTTCTTTTCTTTCGCCTCATCTGACTTCTAGTCATTTTCTTCTTTTTGTTATGATTTTCATTATGTCCACCGGTGCCGGCACCGTTTCTTCCGCTTCTGCTATTCCCACTGTTTCTCGTGGTTCCACTTGTTCTACTTCTTCTACCCTCTTCGTTTGGCAGTTCGATATTGTAGATTTCCTTTTTTGCCATATTACTCTCCTTCATTTTATCGAAAGTTACTTATGCTAAATTCTCATTATATAGAAAGCCAACATAAAAGTCAAAATATCCCTGAAAATTCAGACAACTCATATTTAGCTGATATCCAGATAATTTCCCAATCCCACCGGAAGATTTGGATTGTAGTAGGGATCTCCTGTGGCAATCACCTCTCCCCACCGTTCCATCAGTAGCGCATTGGACGCCTGGGAACTCTCGTTTTCTCTGGCCAAATCTCTGGCTATCACCGCCGGCTCCACCACGGTACGAAATCCATGCTGCTTTGCCCGAAGGCAAAAGTCCAGCATCACATCCCGGCCGGAAAGTTTCGGGTCAAATCCACCAATCTTTCGATATACCTTGGCATCTATCATACAGTAGCCGCTGTCCACCATAGACACATCTCTGGGAATCGAGGCCAGTTGCTCATAGGTGGCCCGATAAATTTTTTGTCCGTAAAAAGCAGGATAGGCAATCCCTGTTTCATCAAAAATGTATCCGCAGTTGTCAATGGCAAAGCCCTGTTTGATAAAACGTGCTCCCACCACAGCCACATCCTTTTGTCGCAACAATCCATACATTCGTTCCAGATTTTTTCTGGTCAAAGGCCGCACCTTGGGATTTCTTAAAATCAAATACTCGTTTTCGTGACTCAGCACATCTTTTCCGTCGTATAGTACCTTCCAATAGGTATCATCTGCTGCTTTTTCCACCGTGGCATCCACGCCACGTCTACGCAGGGCTGCCGCCGCCACAAGCATCTGTTCTGTGAGCACTTCTTCCTTGTGCTTACTAGCTTTTTTGTAATTTGACCTGGCAACCATCCGACGATGATAAAGCAGCGATGGTACCCGGACCACCTCTCTTTTTTGGTCTCCCAGGCGAAGCAGATAATCATAAACCACCGCTTCTTTTAATTTCTCCTGAAACTCCCCCACCTGTCTTGCCGCCAGATAAGAAATAGCCACAAACTCTCCAATGTAATTCCGGTGGAGCAAAAGTTCTTTGTTATATTCCGGTTTGAAATGGGGATGCATTCTCTCTGTTCCCACCAACTCATCATGATCCGTATAAATCAAATCCGGCATATTTTCTGCTTTTCCCGCCATCGCCAAAAAAGTGTTGGGATTTAACCGGTCGTGCTGGTCCGCCACCACAAGATATCCTTCTTTTTCCCCACGTCTCGCTGCATCGGTAAGCACAAAATGAAAGCCTATGTTGTAAGCATAGGCCTTCCCCTTTGAAGTCTTTAATTGTCGGTAATGTACCCGGTCATCTTCCGGGAAAAACTCTGCGGTGATTCGGCGGATATAATCTCCCTGTCCCTCATCGATTACATACAGTTCCCAATTTTCATAAATTTGGGCCACCACAGATTCCATAAAATCACGAAAGAAAACCTCATTGGTATCCCTTGTCCAAACAACAAGGGAAAATTTTGGATTCTCCATTATTTGGAACCCCTCCCTGTCAGTACCACACCTACGGTTTTAAACAATATTTTCATATCCAGTCCCAGTGTCCAGTTCGCGATATAATCCGTATCCAGTGCCACCACCTGTTCAAAATCGGTAATCTTGCTTCTTCCGCTGACCTGCCACATACCGGTTAATCCCGGTTTGATGCCAAGTCTGGCTTTGTGATGATACTGATATTGTTCAAACTCATCCTCTGTTGGTGGTCTGGTTCCCACCAAAGACATATCGCCCTTTAACACATTCCAAAACTGTGGCAACTCGTCCACAGAATATTTTCTCATAAAATGTCCAATGGGAATGATTCGAGGGTCATTTTCCATCTTGAACATATTCCCCTGCATCTCATTGTCTTTCATCAATTCCGCTTTGCGCTCCTCTGCGTCCATATACATAGAGCGAAATTTATAAAAATTAAATCTCCGACCATTTTTTCCGATTCGCACCTGCTTAAAGAAAACCGGTCCCGGAGATTGAATCTTGATAATAGGTGCAAAAATAATAAAGGCCAGCCCTGTAAACACAAGGCCGATTAAGCTTCCCACAATATCCATCAGACGCTTCACAAACAATTGTCTGGCATTGGCAAAATGCATACAGGATGTGAGTACAATATTGTCTCCAAAATACTCAATCCGCTTTTCCGATGCCATGCTACTGGTATCAATCAGCGCTACGTGTACTGTCAATCCCAGTTCCACCAATTCCGTGGCCAGAGCCTCCGATGACTCCTTGGTTCTGCCATTAATATACACCTGATCCACCACGTTGGTTCGCAAATACTCCATAAAGGTATCTGCAGACGCCACCACAGGAATCCCCTGGATTTCCTGGCCCCGCATATCTTTGTCTGTGATGGCAATGCCATCCACCTTAAAATCCGTATATTTGTCGTGGGCAATTTCGTAAAGACATTTCTCCACAGATTCGTAATCAGATACTACAGTCATCAACTCTTTATTTTTATCCTGCAGCTTCTGTCTCCTGATGTATCGCTTGAGGACAACCCGTCCAAAATAGGACAAGAAAATAAACATCCCCCAAAAGGCGAATAACATCTGACGGGAATATACCACAGAGGTTTTGGTGGCATACATATATACAAGAACGCCACCGAACACCACGGTACAGTGGGTAATCGTGTGACGCAATTCCTGATATTTGTTTCTCCGGAGCACTCCTGTGTAGGACTCTCCGAAAAATACCACGCATATATCTATCAAAAGTGCCACCACTGCAATACGCTTATAGATATCTTCGTAAAACAGCCATGACATATCAAATCGCCATGCATATGCCAAAATCAATGCAGCTTCCAGCATAACCATATCGATAATCGTAAAATCCAGATGTTTCATCCAGCTACGTTTTTCTTCTCGGTACATAGGTTCCTCCCTGACTGTCAAACACTATGACAGTATTGTATCCCTGAAATGTGTCATCTATGTGTTTTTCCCATGGATGAACATCCAGCTCTCAACATAATCTGCCCTCTGCTGTTCACTCATATTTGAATATTCTGTAAACGCCAGCTTTGCCTGTATCATCTGCTGGTTTTCGCATTTGTAACACTCTACCTGTTTTCTACGAGAAACGGCACGAACCCATCCACATTTCGGACAGATAAATACCTTCATCATAACTGTACTCCATTTCTGGTCAATAATTCTCTGGCTGAATCCAAAGAATCCACACCATGCAAGTTTTTAATCGGGGCAAATTCCTTTTCCCGAACCACCTCGTATGGAAGATTGTCCTCCAACATACGAATCATATCCACCACCAGGGTTTCAAATTTATAACCATTTGGCTCCTGTGGATTTACGCTGTTCCCCTCTGCATCTATGTGAGGGATTTTCTTTTCCACCACATGCACCGGAAGATAATTTCCCACGATTTCCTCTAGTTTATCTACCCGGAACAGATAGTTCAAAATCACGCCAAATGCATACAGCAGGTTGCCCTTGTCATCAGTGGCCTCTGCCATCTCTTTGCTCATCTCGTAGTATTCAACCACAGATGGTCTGCCATCCTCTAAGCAGAGAACTCCCATTTTTTCGTAGGCATCTACCTTTCGAACCACCTTACTTCCGCTGACTTTTCCACTGAGCAGTGTAGCCCCGATAAAGGTCGGATCACAGATTCTCTGCAAAACATTGTCCACAGAAAAAATATTAATCCACTCTACACCACGCTTATGAATATCCTCCAAAAGCCCCGCTTTCACCAAGGAAGAGAACCAACCGCCATTGCCGTTTGGCGAAGTCGCCAGTCGTCCCGGCTCCTCCATCAACAGTTTTCCATCATAGTCCACTGCCACTGCCATCTCCTGAACAAAAAATGACACATCCTCTGCCTTGTATCCGAAATAATTATGTTCTTTAAAGAAACGAATCGTTTCGTCATTATTCTTTTCACTGGTCATAATGTATAAAGGA
>JALELK010000096.1 GCA_022768745.1 Lachnospiraceae bacterium | reverse complement strand
CCAACACCGATTCAGGTGGAAATGAGAAAATACGAGCAGGATACGGATACGGCAATTATTGAAAATTCTGCCAGAAGGGGAGAAAATCTGGATGTTTCTTAAAGCCTGTATTTTGATATTTTTTGGAGTGATTTCCGGGGTGGCAACTTCTGCGGGGGTGATAGCCCTTTTAACAAAGCTGGGGGTGGTGCCAAGAATGATTGCCAGATGGCAGGTGGCAAATGCAGTACTGCCCTGTGAGTTCGCAGTGGTTTTAGGAGCAGTGGGGGGCTGTGTCCTCAGCATAACAAAGACACCGGGAACTTGGGCAGGCTGGATGGATGTTTTTTTCATACAGCAGGGAGTGTTACTGGTGGTAGCACTTTGTTCCGGCATTTATGTGGGATGTCAGGCTATGGCTCTGGCAGAAATTTTAAACGTATTTCCCATTTTGTTTCGCAGGGCAAAACTGCAGTTGGGATTGCGCTATACGGTATTAGCCGTGGCTCTGGGAAAACTGGTGGGTTCTCTGTGGTATTTCATTTTCGGGTACCAGAGCAGTTAACGATTAGTAAGTGGATAGAGTGTAGTGAGACAAGACATAAAATAGGAGAAGAGAAAGATGGATTTAAAGGAAAAAGAAAAAATAAATGAGACCTACAACGAATATGTGGAGAGTATCACTCCAAAGGCCAGCCTTTTTATGCGTATGGGAAAGGCCTTTGTCACAGGTGGCGTTATCTGTGTTTTGGGTCAGGCAATTTTAAATATCGGGAAAAAATATGGTCTTGATGATGAGAGCGCGGCCAGTTATTGCAGTATGATTTTAGTGTTCTTGAGTGCCCTGCTTACCGGCACAGGAATTTATCCAAAGATAGCCAGCTTTGGTGGGGCAGGAGCCTTGGTGCCAATCACCGGGTTTGCCAACAGTGTTGCCGCCTGTGCCCATGGATTTAAAGTGGAGGGGCAGGTTTTTGGTATTGGAGCAAGAATTTTTCAAATTGCAGGACCGGTAATATTGTACGGAATTCTGATTTCTGCGGCCTTGGGATGCGCCTATTGGTTTGTGGGAACCATATAGGATTTTTGACAGGTTTTTTAGTTACAACTATTTGGAAATGGGGTGAAGTGTGTTACACTGAAGTATAAGATTTATTAAGAAAATAAGGGGATACAAAGAGATGAAAGAAATAAAATCAGAAGCACAGTTGACCTTTTTTGAGGCCACAAGCATCATAGTGGGTCACGGTGTTGGTGCCGGAATTTTGTCGGTACCGTTTTTGGCATCCAGAAATAATTGGAAGGATTTGTTGTGGATTATTGCAGTTGCCTATTTGATAAATCTGGTGATGCATTATATGATAGCTGAATTATCCTATAACAATCAGGGGGCTCAGTTTATCAAGTGTTTTGAAAAAGAATTATTTGTAGGAAAATTTAAGACGGTGGCCACCTGGGGAGCCTTTGTGCTTCTGGGGATTTCCGTGATTTTAAATGTCAGCGGATTTATTGTGGGAGCGGCCGCTGTCTTCCATGCGTGGTTTGGACTTCCAAACTGGGTGGGAATGATTTTGTATTACGTGCTGGCTGCCAGTGTGGTTCTATTCGGTATGAAACTGGTGGGAATCTGCGAAAAGATTTCTGTGGGATCTATGATTGCCGTTATTGGTGTTTTGTTTGTGGCGACGTTACTCTCAGAAATCAGTCCTTTGCCTGCAAAGTTCATCGCCACATCTAATCTGGTGGCACTTTATAGTATGATATCCTTTTCCCTTTCAGCGGTTATGTCTGTGCCTCAGGTGGTAAAGGGCCTTGGTGGAGATGTAAAGAAAATCAGGGGAGCTATTGCGGCAGGAACCGGTATCAATACGGCGTTGATTCTTTTAATCACATTTATGACGTTGCTGGGGGCGGGAAGCGGAATCTCTCAGGACGGAGCATTGGTGGACTTGTCCAGACATTTAGGAGGATGGGTCAGCGTCATCGGATACATATTTTCTCTGTTGGCAGTGTCTACTTCTTTCTGGGCAAATACATTGAATCTTCGGGATATTGTATCGGAGCAGACCGGATGGAATGTAAAACTCAGCTGGTTGGTGTCATCCCTTCCATGTCTGTTGATTGCATTGGTGGGAGTTTCCAGTTTTGTGGGATTTACCAGACTGGCATCGGTGGTTCAGGTGTTAACAGGAGTGGGAATTATTATTTCCTATAATCGTTCCAGAAAGCGTGAGAAAAATTCTGCCATATGTGGTGTTTGGGGCACGTTGCCATTTCAGATTATTGTGGTGCTCAGCACCTTATTTGCAACCGTTGGAGCATTGGCAAAGGTGATGTAATGAAAGTAACCATTCGTTTTGTAAACAATGAATTTCACACAAAAAGAGAGGAAACCTGTACCATTTCGGGACAGGTTTCTTTGGGTTATGCATTGAGGGAGAAGGGAATTGAGATTCCTTATGATTGCGGCGGCAACGGCATCTGTGGCAAGTGTCGGGTGAGGTTTTTGACGGGAGCACCAGAGCCGACGTCAAGAGACAGAGCACTCTTTAGTGAAAAACAGCTGCAGCAGGGATATCGTTTGGCCTGTGAGGCAAAACTCACTAGGGACTGCGAGATAGAGATTGCGGAATCTGCCGGGGACATACAGGGAATTGCGCTGGAAAATGTGACCACCCCATTTGTGGCACTGGAAGAGTACGGGGTAGCTGTGGACTTGGGAACCACAACCATTGCACTGGCTCTGGTATCTCTTGAAAAAAAGACTGTTTTAAAAACCACAGCTCTGGGTAACTCCCAGAGAAAATACGGAGCGGACGTGATGAGCCGTATGCAGCAGTCTATTGCCGGAGAAAAAGAAAAACTAAAGCAACTGGTGACAGAAGATATCAAAAGAGGAATCGAGACACTTTGCCTTGGGTATTTTGGTCAGCTACATTCGGAAAAGGAATGGAAACCTTGGATAAAGCGTGTGGTAATTGCAGGAAATACCACCATGTGCCATCTTTTGTTGGGATATTCCTGTGAGAGTCTGGCGGTGGCTCCTTTTAAACCGGTATCAGTTCAAAAGAAAACTTTTACCTTCCAGGGGATTGAGACCATAGTACTGCCGGGCATTTCTGCATTTATCGGGGGAGATATCGTGGCAGGTTTATCGGAACTTTGTTTTCACAAAGATGACAATCCAAAGTTACTGCTGGACCTTGGAACCAATGGGGAGATGGTGCTCTGGGCAAACCACAGATATTATGCTGTATCTGCATCTGCCGGACCAGCGTTGGAGGGCGGCAATATTTCCTGCGGATGTCCCAGTGTAAATGGTGCCATTTATGATGTGATGATTGCCGGAACCAGAAGACAGATAAAAACCATAGGAAATGCACCGGCTATAGGACTCTGCGGTAGTGGGCTGATTTCTCTGATGAGTGGAATGCTGAGAAATCGAGTGATTGATGAGCAGGGAATTTTCCGAGAAGAATTTTCCGGGGAATACACGGTGTGTGACGGAACTCAAGCAGGAGAGAAAAAAGTCTGTATTACTCAGGAAGATGTCCAAAATTTTCAGTTGGCAAAAAGTGCGATTTATTGTGGAATTAAGCGTTTGCTATGTCAGGTTTCGGAGAAGTCGGATTTAGAAAACTTAGAGGTATATCTGGCAGGAGGACTGGGAGTGCATCTTCCGATTCAGGCGGCTATTAATGTGGGGCTTTTCCCGAAAGACTTTATGGGACATATAAAAACCGTGGGAAATTCATCTCTGCAAGGGGCAATTGCCTATTTGTGTCAGCCGGAAATAAAAAATGAGTGCATACAAAAAATATGCACTCATACGGATGTATTGTCATTAAATGAATGGACTGAGTTTGAACAGGCTTATGTAGAAAATTTACTTCTTAAAAAGAGGTAGATTCCCCGTTGATACGGGCTTCTTCGTCCTCTTCCATAGGGATGACCAGACAGCGTTTTCCATCTACGAACGCGGTGGTGATTTCCTCTACTTTGTCAGGACGAACTTTTACGATGACGTCGATTTCATCTCCTTCTTTGGTGATGACTCCGGCGTCTTCTAATTTTTTGGTCAAATCCACAACCTTTTCCTGGAGCTGTTTCTTCTCTACCCGGACTTCGTTGTTTTTGATTGCCTTGGCATCTAAAAGTTCCTTTGCGTCAGGAAGGGTATCCTGAAAGAAGGATTCGTAGGAGTCTGTGATTTTGGCGGCCTTTGGTTCCGGTACACCGCTGTCCATTAAGATTTCAGAGACTGTTTCCGGTTCTAAAATAATAGGCTCGTCTTTTTCTACTTTTTCTTCCTCCAACAAAATGAAATCATTTAAGTTTTGCTGTACATCTAGGAGGGCATCCTCAGTCTTTTCGTCATCTGGTCCTAAGGTCTGAACCACCATATTTTCAAAAGCATTGCGTTTTTGGGTCGTGGTGCGTTTGCCTTTGCAACCCAAACCGTTTTCCCAGAATTCCTCATGAGGTTCTTTGGCATTTTTAGTGTAAACCAAAGTGCTGTGAATATCAGTGGCACGGCCGTTAAATGCAGGAAACAAAAATGCAGTATCGGTAGCGCCTACAACCCAGTCTCTGATTCTGGCACCAATACGGTTTTCATCCTTTAAGTAACCAAGTCCCGGCTTTGATAAAGCTACAGGACAGATGCAGCAGAGCAGATATTCATAGGCTTCGTCGGATTCATCCATAGCCAGTTCGTCGGTTCCCTTCATAGGCACGTCGTAAACATCATAGTATAATGTAATCAGATAGTTGCCCACAAAATCATAGGAGTCGATAATCAAATCATAGTATGCTTCTAAGAGATTTTCATCCTCCAGTTTGCTGGACCGAAGAGCCATAAGAATCTGCTGGCGTCCGCCTACATTTTCCTCTTCCACAGGAAATTCTAAGTCCAGAAGATTGTTCCCAAGGGTCCCGGATAATCCCTTTGAGGCGATTTCCAAAAACTTGTAAAACTCTTCATCCTCCAGATTGAGAAAGTTCTGGGAGAAGGAGAGAAGCTTGTTTTTGTCCGCATCTACATAGCAACCGCACATACGTTGAATGGTGCAGCTTTCCTTTTTAAATCTGCGCTTTATTTCAGCAACTTCTTTTTTATTCATAAATAACACCTACCATTTATATTTTTGTCCGATGTCTAAAATTATAACGATAAAAAACCCGGTGTGCAACCTTGATTTTAGTGCTGGAGTGCGTTAAAATATAGGTTGGTTTTTGTTGCGATAAACCATAGTTCATTGCGATAAATAAAAATTTTACAATAGATTTTTGGAGGATAAAAATGATCAATATCAGAGAGTTACATCATAACTACAAGGATTATGATGGCAAGACAGTTACCATCGGTGGATGGGTCAGAAGCATTCGTGATTCCAAGACATTTGGTTTTATGGTGGTAAATGACGGAACATTTTTTGAGCCTGTGCAAGTGGTATACGCAGACAAGTTGGAAAATTTCCAGGCAATCTGTAAGTTAAATGTAGGCGCTGCAGTGATTGTTACCGGCGAAGTTAAAGTGACACCGGAGATGAAGCAGCCATTTGAGATTCATGCCACAGAGGTTATGGTAGAGGGAGAATCGACTCCGGATTATCCATTGCAGAAAAAGCGTCATTCCTTTGAGTATTTGAGAACCATCAGTCATTTGCGTCCTCGTACCAATACATTCCAGGCGGTATTCCGTGTGCGTTCTCTCACAGCTTACGCCATTCACAAGTTTTTCCAGGAGAGAGATTTTGTGTATGTGCACACTCCACTGATTACAGGCAGTGACTGTGAAGGTGCCGGTGAGATGTTCCAGGTAACCACAATGGATTTAAAGGATGTTCCGATGAAGGACGGAGAAGTGGATTACTCAGCAGACTTCTTTGGAAAGCCAACCAACCTTACCGTCAGCGGACAGTTAAATGGCGAGACTTATGCTATGGCATTTAAGAACATCTATACTTTTGGACCTACATTCCGTGCAGAGAATTCTAATACCACCCGTCATGCGGCAGGGTTCTGGATGATTGAGCCGGAAATCGCTTTTGCAGATTTAAAGGATGATATGATGCTGGCAGAGAGTATGTTAAAGTACGTGATTTCTTACGTGTTGGAAAATGCACCGGAAGAGATGGCATTCTTTAACCAGTTTGTGGATAAGGGATTGATTGAGAGATTGCAGCATGTGGTAAATTCTGATTTTGGACATATCACATATACAGATGCCATTGCTGAGCTTGAAAAACACAATGATGAATTTGATTATAAAGTATTCTGGGGCTGTGATTTACAGACAGAGCATGAGCGTTATCTGACAGAAAAGGTGTTTAAGCGCCCTGTATTTGTTACAGATTATCCAAAGGAAATCAAAGCTTTCTATATGAAACTGAACGAGGATGGCAAGACCGTAGCTGCTATGGACTGCTTAGTTCCTGGTATCGGAGAAATCATCGGCGGAAGCCAGAGAGAGGACGACTACGAGTTGTTGAGAAGCCGTATGAAAGAATGCGGATTGAAGGAAGAGGACTACGAGTTCTACTTGGATTTGAGAAAGTATGGTTCTGCAAGACACGCCGGATTTGGTTTGGGATTTGAGCGTTGCGTTATGTATTTGACAGGTATGGGAAATATCCGTGACGTGATTCCATTCCCAAGAACAGTTGGAAATTGTGACCTATAAAATCGGGGAGAGGGCGAAAATTATGAGTAACATGAACATTCCGGAGGATTATAAGCCGGTACTGGGATTAAAGGATACCCAGATTGCCATTAAAGAAGTAAAAGATTTTTTCCAGAGACAGTTGACGGCCGAGTTGAATTTGCACCGTGTTTCTGCACCTTTGTTTGTGAC
>JALELK010000048.1 GCA_022768745.1 Lachnospiraceae bacterium | reverse complement strand
TTATGAAAAAAGTAAAAAGAATGCTACAGGTATGCTTGGGTATGCTGGCTGTAGTTGCAGTTGTGGGCTTAGGTAAAATGGATGCCAAAGCAGCAGCACAGGTTACAGGATTGAAGCAGACATACAGCGGCACCAATTATGCGGAAGTCGAATGGAATTATGTTCCACATGAAGATTATTCCATCATCTCATATCACAAACAGGGAGAATCTGGTTGGAAATCAATAAGAAATGATTACACCGGCGATGCATATATTGGGGATTTGATTGCAGGCTCCAGCTATATAATTAAAGTAAACGTTTATGATGAAAATGATAATCAGGTAGCAGGTAGCGGAGAGTTTGAGTGTGTTACTGCACCGGGAAAATGTACTTCCTTTGGGGTTAAGCAGGTGGATGCAGGTGTCAACAGTGTTAAATTATCATGGAATGCGTGTCCAGGGGCAAACTATTATGTCACAGAATATTGGTTTGATGGTAATGAAAAGCAGGTACCAAGCAATACGACAAGTGTTGTTATAAAAGGGTTGAAGAAGAATACGGATTTTTATGGCTGGGTTCGTGCTTGCAGAAAATCAGCTAGTGGTTATGTGGCTGAGGGAGAGCCATATCAGGAGATATCTGCTGTGGTAAAGCCGTCTGATGTGGATTTGGAAACCGTTAGTGTGTTAAAATACAAGAAGTATGATGAATTAAGTATGTTATTGACATCCAGTGGAAGTCCTGATGGAGCTCAGATTGAAATTCGAACAGTTAAAGGCAATAAGAAAATAACAACTATAAATGCAAAGAGTGCAAGTATTGATTACAAAAGCAAAAAGAAGTTATTTAGAAAAAATGAATTGTATAAATTGAGATATCGCTGTTACAATGTGGCTTCTGATGGAAAGAAATATTATGGTTCGTGGTCATCTTACAAGAGTTTTTCACATTATGATGTAATTAAGTCTGTTAAGAGTAAGGGCTCTAAGGGAATTCAGGTAAAGTGGAACAAGATAGCAGGAGCCAGTGGATACAAAATCTATGCATCAAATAAGAGTGACGATAAAGGATATAAATTGGTTGCCACCGTTAAAAAGGGAAGCACTACGAGTACTTACTTTAAGAAGTACAATAAAAAGGCATTAAAGAAGGGTAAGACATATTATATATATGTAAAACCATATTACAAAGATGGCAAGAAGATAGTGGAAGCTGAAAATACATATTCCTATATCTGGACAAAGAGCACAAAGTATAAAAAATAGTAGATGTATTACAGAGGGCAGACAGAAATGTCTGTCCTTTTTTATTGTCCGAAAAAGAATATGTGTGGTATAATCTCTCTGTGTGTTTAGTAAATGATGTAAAAATGACTGAGGAGAAGAGACGTGAAAAAGAAATACTTTAATGGAAAGAATATTCTTGCATTTATGCTGGCGGTGACATTGGTGGTGACCAGTGTGCCTATGACCCAGGTAAATGCACAGGAGACAGAAGAAACCACCACAGATGTGGAAGAGGTTTCCCAGGAAGAAAATGTTCAGGAGAATTCCGAGCAGGAAGAAGCTGCTACTGAGGAAAGGCAGGAAGCAACTTTAGAGAAGGATGATTCGAAAGAGAATCAGGAAGTGACATCAGAGCAGAGTGATTTGAAGGATAATCAGGAAGCGGCTTCAGAAAAGGATGTTTCTGAGAATAAGACGGAAGAAAGCGTAAAGGAAGATGCTTCCCTGCAGTATGTTTTGATTGACAAACCCAGTGTTACAACTCCGGATACACAAAACATTGTAGCAGGAATCGGCGAGGGTGAGAAGGAAATTTCCAAGGCGGTTTTGAATTATCGCAACAACACCACCGGCGAAAAGCTTCAAATGGAAGCGTCCAAGATGGTGACCGGAGCGGTTCTTTTTGCCATTGATTTTAAGGATGAATCCCAGAGTGGAGAATACGAGCTGGTTTCTGTAGATTATGAGGTAGATGGCACCGGCTATACAGCATCTATGGATAAACTCAATATGGATGCCAGATTCGGTGTAAACTGTACGGTTGAGACAAAACCGGATGGCTATGTGGATGAGGGAGAAAGCGGAATTTCTGCCCAGTCTAATCTGGTGGGGGCGGCAGCACCTTCTACACAGGCGGCAGATGCACAGCTTTCCCAGGAGATTGTTACCTTTGATAAAAATGGGAATACAACCTCCCAGAACAGCCTGACAGAAGCTTTGACCAAGGCAAAAAGCCAGAATCTGGTTGGGGCAAAGAAAGACCTGGTGGTAGTGATTGACCCGGGACATGGTGGCTATCAGGGTGGTGCCCAGGGTAATGGATTGTCGGAAAAGGTTTTGACCCTTTCTATTGCAAAGTATTGCAAGGCAGAACTGGAAAAGTACAACGGTGTTAAAGTATATATGACCAGAGAAGATGACAGAGCACTGACCCTGGATGATAGAACCAATATGGCAAAAAACTGGGGGGCAGATGTCTTTGTATCCATCCATATTAATTCGGCAGGGGCAGGTGCCCATGGTGCAGAAGTGTGGTATCCCAACCCCACCGGAAATGCCGGGGTTCATGCCGCTGGACAGACATTGGCACAGAGTATTTTGGATCAGTTGGTAGCATTA
>JALELK010000044.1 GCA_022768745.1 Lachnospiraceae bacterium | reverse complement strand
TGGCAAAGCCATTGCTGTCTGTGGAATAGAGGGAACGTTGCGAGGAGTCTGTATTGGCAAAGTAGTTGCTGGCAATACTTTCAAAAGCCAGACGGACGCCATTTACATCCCCTTCAGAAATTTTCCGTAGGAAAAAGTTTTCCATCTCATACTGTTCTATAATCTGTGAATACGTACGGTTCGATTCGGTAATCAATTTCTCTTTTTTTAAATCTTCGTGAAATCCGGTAAGCTTTCGGTAAGAAAATTCCGGTGTGTTGGGGATAAAAGTCCGCATCGCCGCCAGAACCGTTCCCCGTATCATTTGGAAACTTAATTGGGGAAACTGGTTGTAATATAGTTTCAGAGGCAGAAGTACGCTGGCAGGAAGTTTATGAGAAACCAAAAGTTCTTGGATTTCTTTGGTGGAAAAGGTGTTTTTCACATAGGGGCCCAAAAGATAGCGCTTACCGTTAAATTGGAAGAAAAGAAGATTTGTATTGAGGTAATCGGTAATCTCATAGAAAGTCTCCGGATTGGTGTGCTCCATCAGATACCCCAGATATTCAGCAGTATACATAGGTTGAAGAGCTTTTTCAAAACAGCAGTCCTGTTCAAAAGCGGAGAGGGAATCATCCTCTGTGTAGATGCAGTAACTGCGAATCCCTAAAATATTAGAAATAAATCCTAGAAATAAATTATCGTTCATAGTATCACCTTTTACAATCTTTATCAAAATAGTTCTATAAATATCAGATATATTCTAACCATAACACATAAGGAATGTTATTGTAAAGATAACAAAAGACTATGCGTTAAGAAGGACGCAGAATAACTAAGGGGGTTCTTATGAGTAAAGAAAAGAAAATTAGCCAGAGCGAAATTGACGGTGTACAATATCGCCGGGCAAAAATGTGGCAAATTATATTGGTGGCATGCAATGCAATGGTGGGAATGTCTGTGTATTCCTTGATTGGAATGGCAAGTTACAGTGCAAGTATTGGATACGGTGTTTCCACTGCTGTGGTGGGGGTAATCCTTACCTGTACCCGTATTTTAGATGGTATCACAGATCCGATTCTGGCCTTTATCTATGATAAGGTGGATACAAAATTTGGAAGACTGCGAATTTTATTGTTTGGAGGTTTTGCAATTGAGGCGATAGCTCTTTTGACTATGTTTGATTTCTGCTCTTCAAAAGGATTTGGAGTGGTAGTCTTCACACTTATCTATGTGGTTTATATTATTGGTTATACCATTACAAATATGACGGCCCAGACGTTGCCGGCAATTATGTCAAACGACCCGAAGCAGCGACCGACCATTGGTGTATGGCAGACAGCATTTAATTATATGGTGCCAATGGTTATGACAGTGGTGTTAAATATGGTGCTGCTTCCTAAATTTGGTGGAACCTATAACCAGAACTTTCTCTCAGCGGCAGTTAAATTTACCATAGTGGTTGCAGCTATCGGTATTGTTTTGGTTTGTATCGGAATCTCAGAGTACGACAAGCCGGAATATTATCATGGAATTAAAAAACAGGAACCACTTAAGATGAAAGATATGGTGGATGTTTTAAAGGGCAACAAGCCTTTGCAGGCATATATTGCAGCGCAGGCATCGGATAAGATTGCCCAGCAGACAGCATCTCAGGCGGTGGTTACTACTATGTTGTTTGGAATTATTATTGGGGATATGAGTATGGCTACCATGCTTTCTGTCATCAGTATGTTACCTTCCATTGTATTTGCTGTTTTTGGGGCAAAGTATGCCGGAAATCATGGAAGTAAAAATGCCATTGTCACCTGGACAAAGGTTTGTATGGTGATTGCGGTGATGATGTTAGTGTTCTTTATTGTCATTGATCCGGGTACCATTTCCAGCTTTGGCGTGACTATGATTGTGTATGTACTGTTTACCCTGGCATTAAATGGCGCAAAAATGTGTGTTACAACAGCAGATACTTCTTTTATGGCGGACATTATCGATTATGAACTGGATCGAAGCGGACGTTATGTTCCTGCGGTAATAAGCGGAACATACAGTTTGATTGATAAATTGATTTCCTCTTTATCTGCACTTCTGGCAACCGGGGCAGTGGCCCTTATCGGATATACCCATACTATGCCACAGCCGGATGAAGTTATGACCACACCGATTTTTGTGGTGACTATGGCAATTTACTTTGGACTTCCGTTCATTGGCTGGTTGATTACTTTGATTGCTATGAAAAACTGTAAGTTGACCAGAGAAGAAATGGTTCAGGTTCAGAAAAGAATTGCATCAAAGAAAGCTGAGCTAAAGGAAAAAGCATAGAAGATAGGAGCTGGGTGAGAGATATGAGAAAAGTTAGTTTATTTAATGAGAATTATGTCTTTGAAAAGGAAGGACACAAAGAGGCAGTGAGCCTTCCACATACATGGAATGCCATAGATGGACAAAGTGCATCAGATTATTATAGAGGCATATGCAGTTACACGAAACATTTTCATAAGCCGGAACTGGCTGAGGGAGAGGAACTTTACCTGGAAATCAATGGGGCAAATTCTTCATCAAAGGTGAGCCTGAATGGCCACGAGCTGGCAACCCATGACGGAGGGTATTCTACCTATCGGGTAAATCTTACAAAAAATCTTCAGGATGAAAACGAGTTGAAGGTGGAAGTTGATAATTTTGCAAATGACCATGTGTATCCTCAGAGAGCGGATTTTACGTTCTATGGGGGATTGTATAGGGACGTGAAACTGATTGCTGTTTCAGCGAGCCATTTTGATTTAGATTACTATGGCGGAAAGGGCTTTTACATTACACCGGAACTCAAAGGTAGTCAGGCCAACATCCGATTTGATGCCTATGTAAAAGGTGAGGCGGATGAAGTGATTGTCACTGTGGATGGAGTTGGAGAACTGAAACTGAGCCCTGCAACAGGAGACGAGCAGACGATTTATGATGAACAGGCGCTTTCTGATACCAAATATTTTACAGGAACCATGGAAATTGAGAATCCTCATTTATGGGATGGTTTGAAGGATCCATTTCTCTATACTGCAACTGCCGGATTGTACCGAAAAGGAGAGCTACTTGATGAGGTGACAGATAAATTCGGTTGTCGTTCCTATAGATTTGATCCGAAGGAAGGTTTTTTCTTAAATGGGAAGAGTTATCCCCTTCGAGGAGTATCCCGTCATCAGGACCGCTTGGGTGTGGGAAATGCCCTGACAAAAGAGGATCACAAAGAGGATATGGATTTGATTCTTGAAATGGGAGCAAATTCTATCCGACTGGCCCATTATCAACATGATCAGTATTTTTATGATTTATGTGATGAAAAGGGAATTGTTGCCTGGGCAGAAATTCCGTATATCACCGTTCATATGGATGGGGGAAGAGAGAATACCATTTCTCAAATGAGGGAACTGATTGTCCAGAATTATAATCATGCCTCAATTATCTGCTGGGCTATTTCAAATGAAATAACTCTGCAGGGTGTGACAGAGGATTTGGTGGAGAACCACAGAATTTTAAATGATATGATTCACACTATGGATAAGACCAGAGTGTCAGCTATGGCAAATTTATTTATGCTGGAAACAGACAGTCCACTGGTGGATTTGCCGGATATCCGAGGATATAATTTGTATTATGGATGGTATGTGGGAGATGTGGAAGACAATGATGCTTTCTTTGATAAATTCCATGAAGAGCACCCGGATACGGTCATTGGCCTTACAGAATATGGTGCAGATTCTGTAATTTCGTTGCAGTCACCTAAACCTCAAAAGGGAGATTACACGGAAAGCTATATGTCCGTCTATCATGAGCATATGCTTCAGATGATTTCAGAGAGACCATATCTCTGGGGAACTTATGTGTGGAATATGTTTGAGTTTGCCGCGGCAGGAAGAGACGAGGCAGGAGACCCGGGGAAAAACCATAAGGGATTAATTACGTTTGACCGTAAGCAGAAAAAAGATGCTTTTTATATTTATAAAGCCTGGTGGAGTGAGGACCCATTTGTTCATCTGTGCGGTAGAAGATATGTAGACCGCATCGAACCAGTGACAGAGATTAAAGTGTACTCTAATCAGAAAAAAATTGCTCTTTATGTGGATGACAAGTTCTGGAAGGAAGAAGAGGGGGAGCATATCTTTACCTTTGAGGTGCCAATCAGTGGGGAACATCATATTAAGGCAGTTTGCACAGAAGATGAATCCCTGAATGATGAGATTACCATCCGCAAAGTACAGGAACCGAATCCGGCTTACTTTATGGATAAAACAAAGGTACGCAACTGGTTTGATGAGGAAGAAAAAGAGGAGAGTTCCGAAGATGACAGTTACCTTTCACTGAACAGTACTATGGCTGAGATTCAGGCTACTCCTCAGGGAGCTGCTCTTTTGGACCAAATGATGAAGCAGATGCAGAGTTCGGTAGCTGGCGGAATGGGTAAGAACGTAAAAATTCCAAAAGCTATGATGGCGATAATCGCCAGACAGCCGTTGAAAAAATTATTGGCACAAAGTGGAATGGATGCAGATGGTGAGCAAGCAAATATGCTTTCGGCAGCACTTTCAAAGATTCCGAAGAAAGGAGTTTAGTTATGGGAAGATTTCCAGAAGGTTTTTTGGTGGGGGCTGCTACAGCAGCCCATCAGGTAGAGGGAAATAATATTCACAGTGACTACTGGGCAATGGAACATTTAAAGCATACAAATTTTAATGAACCATCTTTGGATGCGGTGGACCACTACAATCGATATGAAGAGGATATTCGTCTTATGGCAGAGGCGGGTTTGAATACTTATCGTTTCTCTATAGAATGGGCACGCATTGAACCAGAGGAAGGAAAATTTGACGAGACAGAAATTGAGCATTACAGGAAAGTGCTTCAGTGCTGCAGGGATAATGGAATTGAACCGGTGGTAACGATGATGCATTTTACTTCTCCTGTTTGGATTATCCAAAAAGGCGGGTGGGAGAGTGAATCCACAGTGGAAGCTTTTGCAAAGTATTGTAGCTTTGTGGTGAGCAGACTGGGGGATTTGATGCACTATGTGGTTACCATCAATGAAGCCAATATGGGAATCCAGGTGGCCGCTATTGCAGAGCGATATAAACGCCAGATGATGGCAAAGATGAAGGACAAAAAGAAGAAAAAAGATAGCACAGAAAATATGGAAGGCACTGCCCAGGTAGGAATGAATTTTAATTCTATGCTCAAGAATATGTTTTGGCAGGGATTTGAAAACAAGAAAGTATTTCAAACGAAGAAACCCAAGACTTTTGTAAGTGCAAGAACGCCAGAAGGAGACATTCTGGTTATGCGGGCACATCAGGCAGCCAGAGATGCAATGAAAAAGATTTGCCCAAAGCTTCAGGTTGGACTGTCTTTGTCTCTTCATGATATTCAGGCGGTAGATGGAGGCAAAAAGGTAGCGGAGAAAGAATGGGAGGAGGAGTTTATTCATTACCTTCCTTATATATCCGGGGATGATTTCTTTGGGTTACAGAATTATACCAGAAGTCTGATAGGTCCTGATGGTATCTGTCCGGTTCCAAAGGGGGCAGAGATAACACAGATGGATTACGAATTTTATCCTCAGGCATTGGAACATGTAATCCGAAGAGTCCATAAGGAATTTGAAAATTACGGAAAAAAAGAAATGCCGATTATGATTACGGAAAATGGAATTGCTACAGATGATGATACAAGAAGAGTGGCTTTTATCGATGGGGCAACAAAGGGAGTGGCTTCTTGTATAGAAGATGGGCTACCGGTTATCGGGTATTGTCATTGGTCATTGATGGACAATTTTGAGTGGCAGAAAGGTTTTTCTATGAAATTTGGTCTTATTTCAGTAAATCGGACCACGATGGAGCGAACACCAAAGGAAAGCCTTAGATTTTTGGGACAATTGTAGTTTTTATATGGATAGGAAGGAAAGCGTATGAAGTATTATTGTAATCCGGTTAATATCAATTATCGTTATCAATTTAATGCAGATCAGAGAAAAAATAAAATTTCCATTTGCCGTGAGGCGGCAGATCCTTCTATGATTTATTTTAAAGGGAAGTATTATATTTTTGCTTCTATGACCTTGGGAGTTTGGGTATCTCGGGATTTGGTGGAATGGGAGAATCATCGGTTGCCGGCGGAACTTCCTCTTTATGATTATGCTCCGGATGTGCGGGTAATGGGAGATTATGTTTATTTTTGCGCATCAAAAAGAGGAGAAAATTGTGACCGGTATCGCACAAAGGATGTTTTAAATGGCCCTTACGAAAAAATTCCGGGAACCTTTGACTATTGGGATCCCAACTTATTTGTGGATGATGACGGAAGAGTTTATTTTTATTGGGGCTGTTCCAACGAGACACCTATATGGGGTGTGGAGTTAGACCCGGAAACTATGGAGCCAAAGGGTGAAAAGAGAGAACTGATTTTTGGCAATCCTGAAAAATTTGGATATGAGCGCATAGGGGAAAATAATAGCAAACTTCCAAAATCTCAGGAGGAGATTGAACAGGCGTTCCAATATTTTATAAAAATGCAACATACACCGGTAGAACAGATTCCGGCACAATATATTCCTTTGATTAAGGGAATGTTTACAGATAAGCCTTATATTGAAGGAGCATGGATGGACAAACACCAGGGAAAGTATTATTTGCAATATGCTTTTGCCGGAACCCAGTATAATACTTATGGAGATGGAGTTTATGTGTCCGATTCTCCTTTGGGTGAGTTTCATCCTGCGAAGAATAACCCCTATTCCTATCAGCCGGGGGGATTTATGCCCGGAGCAGGACATGGTTCCACCATGGAAGATACCAGAGGGAATCTTTGGCATGCAGCCACTATGCGAATCAGTGTAAACCACGATTTTGAACGAAGAGTGGGAATGTGGAAAGCAGCTTATGACAAGGACGGGGAACTATGTTGTAATCAGCGGTATGGTGATTGGCCAATTGCTGTGTCGGAGGAGAAAGAACAGGATATCTGGGAAAATCCAAAATGGATGCTGTTATCCTATAAAAAAGAAGTGACGGCATCTTCCTTCGCAGAGGGGAAACTTCCTGAACTTGTCTGCAACGAAAATGTGCAAAACTGGTGGCAGGCAGCTACGCCAAATCCCGATGAATGGCTGATGTTGGATTTGGGAAAAGAAATGGATGTCCGAGCTATACAGATTAACTTCGCGGATGATGAGATTTCCATACCGGTTCCCGGTGAAATTCGTGGCACAACTCAGGCAAGATACATTGAGGAGTCGGAAGTTGTTACCCGATATCTTTTGGAAGGGTCTGTGGACGGAGAAAACTTTTTTGTGATTGAAGACAAAAGAGATGTCACCACAGATTTGAGTCATGATTTTCTTCTTCGAGAGAATGGAATTGCTCTTCGCTATGTGAAAATTTCCCAAATGAGTGTGCCATACGAGCAAAAACCATGTATCAGTGGATTGCGTGTATTTGGAAATAGTAGGGGAGAACTGCCGGAACAGGCGGATTATCAAGTAGAGAGAAGTTCCGGTATTGATATGAAACTTACGATTTTTGAGGATGATTCGGTGGATACACCAGTGGGATATAATATTTTGTGGGGACACAAAAAAGATAAACTTTATCACAGTTATCTCACCTACGAGAGAAACCAGAGAGTCGGTGCGTTGGTGGAGGGGCAATCCTATTATGTCAGGGTTGATACATTTAATGAACATGGTATAACAGAAGGAAAACTAACTTTTGTAGAGTAGAAAAGGAGTAAGACAATGGCAATCAAAGCAGTACAACAAATTATGTTGGGAACCGTAACCGGTAATGAGACAAAAGCAAGGGAAACGCTAAAAATAATCAAAGAAGCCGGATATGATGGGATTGAATTAAATAGTTTTATGGTAAATCCCACGCCTTTTATGGTTCGTATGCTGACGAAAGCCGCAGGTATGCCTACAGGAAAAGGAGGCAATCTGGATTGGAGTAAGTTGACCAAGGAGGCGGGACTGAAGGTTGTCAGCCTGCATAAAGATTTGGGAAGCATACAAAGAAACCTCAAAGAGACTGTGGAAGAGGCGAGAAAATTTGACACATCAAATGTGGTAATTACAGGAATGTATCGCTTTGACTATCGGGACAAGGCTCTGGTAGATGATTTGTGTAAAAAGTTAGATGAAGCCGGAAGAAATCTAAAAGAGGAAGGCATGAATCTCCTATATCATAACCACAATTATGAGTTTCAGAAGGTAGAGGGCAGACAGACGGCATATGAGTATCTGATTGCCAACACCAATCCGGACTATGTGGGATTTGAGTTTGACTCTTATTGGCCTACAGAGGCCGGCGTGAATGCTTTGGATGTGATGAAAGCATTGGGAGAGCGTATGAAACTTTACCACATCAACGACCGGGGAACAAAACTGGATAAACCTGTAATGACACCGATTTTAAAATCTGACAGTTGTGAACTTGGATATGGAAATATGAATCTTGAGGCATTATGCCAGCAGGCTTTGTCTGTGGGAGTGGAAGGAGTTGTACTGGAAAGTCACAAAAACTGGATTGATAAATCTCCGGTCAAATCTCTTCAGGTATCTGCAAAATTTATGAATGAACATGTGAAATAAAAAAGGAGACAGAATATGCGTGCAATAAATTTGAAAACAGAGCATATGACAAATCCTATGGGGATTGACATCAGAAAACCTTACTTGTCATGGAATTGTGTAGAGGGAGTTGCCCAGACCGCATACGAAATTCAGGTTACGGAAGGACAAGAAGTTCTTTGGAACAGCGGAAAGGTGTTATCCCATCAGATGCATGTGATTTATGAAAAACAGACCCAAAGTCGCCAGAGACTTTCATGGAAAATTCGTCTGTGGGATGAGAATGACAAGGTGGGGGATTGGAGCGAAGAAGCACACTTTGAAATGGGACTTTTGAAAAAAAGTGATTGGAGCGCCGAATGGATAAATCCGGAACTCACCTGTGATCCGGAAGTACATAAGCCTGCCAGTTATATGCGAAAAGATTTTACTATAAATTTGTCTGAAATCCCAAGTGAAGGTGCACCGATAAAAGGAAGACTCTACATTACAGCCCACGGCTTGTATGAGGCGTGGATAAATGGACAGCGTGTGGGAGATTTTGTGCTGGCACCGGGAAGTTATAACTACGACAAAAGATTGGCTTATCAGACCTATGACGTGACAGAGTTGCTTCAAGAGGGAGAAAATAGTGTGCAGGTGATTCTTGGAGACGGTTGGTACCGAAGCGTGTCCGGAGTTGATGGAGACAGAAACCTCTATGGGGAAGATGTGGCCCTTTTGTTTCAACTGGAAGTTAATGGAAAATGTGTATGTATTTCCGATGAAAGTTGGGAGGCATCCCAGAACGGTCCCATCCGGGAAAATGATATGCAGCAGGGGGAGACGGTTGATGCAAGATTAAGTGAGATCACAGAGTATCATGGAGTAAAGACAGAAAAATTTTCTACGGAAAATCTTATTTGTTCCAATTGTGTTCCAATCTGTGAAATGGAACGCTTTGAAGGCAGAGTTATTACCACTCCAAATGGTGAAACGGTGATCGATTTTGGACAAAATTTGGCTGGTTATGTGGAATTTACGGTAGAGGCGAAGGCAGGAGAATCCATTATTCTCACCCACGGAGAGACCTTAGACGAGAATGGAAATTTCACCCAGGAAAACTTTCAGGATAGGAAACGACATAAGGAGGGTGGAACCCATCAGAAGGTGACCTACATTTGTTCCGAAGGGAAAAATCACTACAAGACCAAGTTTTCCATTTGGGGATTCCGCTATGCAAAACTGGAGACTTCCATTGATATAAGCAAAGCCAGGTTTACGGCAATTGCAGTGTACTCCAAAATGGAACAGCTTACCACATTTTCCTGTGGAAATGAAGGGGTCAATAAATTGGTTCAAAACAGTATTTGGAGTCAAAAATCCAATTTCTGTGATGTGCCCACGGATTGCCCTACCAGAGAACGGGCAGCATGGACGGGAGATATGGGAGTATTTGCACACACTGGTATTTATCTGATGGATGCCTATCCGGTGATGCGGAAATGGTTGGAAGAATGTCGACTTGCCCAGTACCCGGACGGCAGGATTGCCAATATTGCACCCAGAAATAACAAGCCCAGTTTCTTTTCCGGTCTTCTTGCAGGATCTGTTGGCTGGGGAGATGCATGTATTATTGTGCCTTATACCTTGTACCGACGTGATGGGGATGTAAGAATTCTGGAAGATAATTATGAAATGATGAAAAATTGGTATGGATTTTTGGAAAGACGCGGAAAGAAAGCACCGAAGAATCCATTGAAACGTTTGAAGAGAAAGCCCTATGAGAAGTACACCATTGATACAGGGATTGACTACGGAGAATGGTGTGAACCGGATGTGGAAAGCACATCGGCAATGCGAACACCCCAGGGAAAGGTGGCAACCGCTTTTCTGGCTCGTTCAGGACAAATGATGGCAGAGATTGCAGAGATTCTTGGAAAAGAGAGTGATGCGGTTCATTACCATGAAATGGCAGAAAATGCAAAAAAAGCGTGGAGAAGGATTGCCACAGATAATGGCAGAATTCACTCCACAAGACAGGCAGATTATGTGAGAGCGCTGGCTTTTGAATTGTTAGAGAATGAGGAAGCAGAGCAGGCGGCGGCAGATTTGAATGAATTGGTGAAAGCCTGCGATTATCACCTAAATACCGGATTTTTATCCACGCCGAATTTGACCAGAGTCTTGTGTGACTATGGATATGACGATACGGCCTATAGGCTTTTGCTGCAGGATACCAGACCAAGCTGGTTATATGAAGTGAAACAGGGAGCAACAACTATCTGGGAAACATGGGATGGTATTAATGAGAAAGGGGAGGTAAAGGCTTCTCTCAATCATTATTCCTATGGTGCTGTTTGCGGCTGGCTTGTGGATGGTGTTTGTGGAATACAGATACAGGGGACAAAAATTATTATTTGTCCTCATCCTAATAAGACCTTGGGATATGCAAAGGCAACTTACCGTTCCCCTTATGGCGAAATTACCAGCGGATGGAGATATGAAGGGGAACAAATCATCTATGAGGTGGAGGTACCGTCGAATACTGAAGCGGAGATGATTTTACCGGATGGACAAAAGAGGGTGCTGACAGCGGGAAAATATAGCTACGGAGGTAATATAAAATGGAATTAAATGTAAAACCAAGAAGTGAATGTAAGTACGATGCAGTGTCCTTGGGAGAAGTTATGTTACGACTTGACCCGGGAGAAGGAAGAATACGAACGGCAAGAGCCTTCCGTGCATGGGAAGGGGGCGGTGAATACAATGTGGTTAGAGGTCTTCGCAGATGTTTTGGTATGAAGACCGCGGTTATCACAGCCTTTGCAAAAAATGAAGTCGGTATGTTGATGGAGGACTTCATTCTCCAGGGAGGCGTGGATACTTCCCTGATTAAGTGGATGGATACAGACGGAATTGGTCGCATTTGTCGTAACGGAATTAATTTTACAGAGAGAGGATTTGGCATTCGTGGTGCAGTGGGATGTTCCGACCGTGCAAATACAGCGATTTCCAAAGCAACTCCTGAGGATTTTGACTTTGATTATATTTTTGGAGAATTGGGTGTTCGCTGGTTACATACCGGAGGCATTTATGCTGCTTTGTCGGAACAATCCTGTGAGACAGTCCTTGCGGCAATTAAGACGGCAAAGAAATACGGAACCATTGTATCCTACGATTTAAATTATCGTCCTTCTATGTGGAGTGCTATCGGTGGTCAGAAAAAAGCTCAGGAAGTTAACAAGGAAATTGCAAAATATGTAGATGTTATGATAGGCAATGAGGAAGACTTTACTGCCTGTCTGGGATTTGAAATCGAAGGTAACGACGAAAACCTAAAAGAGTTGAATCTGGATGGTTACAAGAAGATGATTAATGAGGCTGCCAAGGCCTATCCTAATTTTAAAGCAGTTGCAACTACGCTTCGTGAGGTTAAAACGGCGACAGTTAATGATTGGAGTGCCATTTGCTGGGCAGATGGAGAGGTTTATAAGGCAAAGGACTATAAAGGTCTTGAGATTATGGACCGTGTAGGCGGTGGCGATTCGTTTGCCTCCGGATTGATTTATGGATTGATGTCTACGGAAGATCCGGAGCTGGCGGTTAATTACGGAGCCGCACATGGTGCACTGGCTATGACCACACCGGGAGATACCACAATGGCAAACTTAAAAGAAGTGGAAGCTATTATGGGTGGAGCAGGCGCCCGGGTGCAAAGGTAAAATAATAGGATAGAAATGAAAAAGAGATAGACCATTTGGTCTATCTCTTTTTTG
>JALELK010000012.1 GCA_022768745.1 Lachnospiraceae bacterium | reverse complement strand
TGTTTTTTCCCTGTAACATAAAACATCCCTCTTTTTATGTTGTATCAGGATTTTGGAATTTCTATCCTTCCAGGATGTTGTTCATATACTCCATTTTTTCTTCTGCCTGATAAATCAGGCGACTGCATTCCAACAATTCACTGGTGAAATCCACACCAATGTCCTGATACAATGATTTGTATTTGATGTCGTGTTCCAAACTGGCCCACAAATCCATAGCCTCGGTACGAATCTGTATTTCCACCGGCACCAACTGTTTTTTATTCATAAAATAAACCGGAACTCGAATAATCATATGAAGACTGCGGTATCCGTTCTTCTTTGGTTTGGCTATGTAGTCCTTAATTTCCATAATGTTGATATCGTCCTGGGCCATCAATCGATCCCGAATCATATATACATCTTTGATATAAGGGCAAACCACACGCACACCTGCAATATCATATATATTATTGCAAGCGGCACTCAAAGACAAGTCCATCCCCTTCTTTTCCAGCTTTCCCAGAATGCTCTTGGTGGACTTCAACCGGGTGTCAATATGATGAATCGGGCAGCGCAGACCACGATACTTGAACTCATCCTTGATAATATTCATACGGGTCTCGGTCACATTCATGGCCGCATTGTACATCCGAAGTATCGGGTCCATGGTGCGGCTGAATTCATCATTAATATCTGCAATTCTTCGCATATCATCCGTAACCGATAACGAAGAAGGTACTAATCCATATACCTCTATAGCCTCTTCATACTCTACTTCTTCCGTGATTTTGACTTCTTTTTCTGTAGCCTTCGACTTGGCCGTTTTCTCAGTCTTCTCGGATTTTTTTGTCTTTTCCGGATTTCTTACGCTCTGTTTTACATTATACATATTTTTTCTCCAAAAGATTAACTATGATTGTTATCCTTAGTCTTTTTATTATATACAACTTTTACCATAAAAGGGTGAAAAATGTATGAACTGTGTTTCTCGTTGATTTTTCTGACAATTTCAGATATAATTAGAAAAAAAGAAAGGGGGGACGAAGATATGTACCCTGTAATTACAATCAGCAGAGAATTCGGCAGCGGAGGGCATAGCATCGGCGAAAAAGTTGCCAAGAAACTCGGCATTCCCTTTTATGATGGTGATATTGTGACTCAGGTGGCCGAAGATAGCGGATACGCCAAGGAATTAATTGAGGAACAGGGCGAGTATTCCAGTTCCGCCAACAAATGGTTTGATATCTCTGCCGCAAGTGCCATGTATTTCCAAAGTCCTCAGGACGAGATTTTCATTGCCCAGAAAAAAGTGATTTTAAAATGTGCCGCAGAGGGGCCATGCGTCATTGTCGGTCGATGTGCTGACTACATTTTACGCAAAGAGCACATTCACTGCCTCAATGTCTTTATTCATTCCGATATGGAGCACCGAAAGGAGCGGGTTCTCCAGCGTTACGGAAGTATCAAAGATGTGGGTATTGAAAAACGACTTGCCAAAAAGGATAAGCAAAGAAAAACCTACTACAAATACTACACAGATCAGAATTGGGGCAACTACAGAAATTACGACGTAGCTCTGGACAGTGGTATGTTAGGAGAAGAAACTTGCGTGGATATTATCTGCGAACTATACAACCGCAAAGAGTAATACCCTCTTTCACAGGAACCTTGCAATGGCATTCGCAAATTGATAACAGTAAAAAAGGCACAGTCTACGGTGATTTATCCGCAGGCCGTGCCTTTGTTTTATGATATGGATTCTTCCCAGAATTTCACTGCTTCCTTTAACCAGCCCTCTGCCTTGGTTCCAAGACCCAGACCAATTCCATGGGGAAGAGAGAAAAATCTTCTGTATTTGTATTTCACTCCCTGCTCATCCAATGCATTCTCCAGGACTTCCGCATGATGAGATGCCGGTACCAACACATCCCTGCCACCGGAAAACATATAGGTAGGCGGATAATCCGGTGTCACCTGATTCTGCACACACAAAGAATCCATCTTTTCCCGACTGCGGTGCATCCGGAACATATAAATCAAGCCTCGTTCTGATAGCCAGATTCCCAATAGTCCCTTCCAGATATTCCAGTATGGGTGATCCAGCCAGTGGGAAATATTTGTCCACGGATAACCCAAAATGATTGCTCCCGGCTTATCAGTTCCATAGTGATCGTATCCATGCTTATGCCCCGCATAAATTCCAGCCAGGTTTCCTCCTGCAGAAAATCCGCAAAGAGCGTAGTCCTTTGTATCCACATTGAACTCTTCCTTGTGTTCCTCTATGTACTTTATGGCTCTGGACACATCCTCCATCGGTGCATAGGCACTGCAGTGGAATCTGGTTCGATACTCAAGCACAAACACAGAATAGCCCATCTCGTTTAATTTGGCAGCCACCGGATATCCCTCTTCTGAGGTAACACAGTGAGCATACCCTCCACCGGGAAGCACTAAAACGTACTTGGTCTTCTCCCCTGTATCATTGGGAAAATAGGACAGACGCACAGTCTTTAAATCTTTGTTGTCACGTACCTCATCCATGGTATAAACAGGCATCTGGCGAAACCTCCCCTGGGACACCAGAGTTTTAATTCGCTTTTTTCCGTATTTCACCCCGTTGCAATGGTGTTTCACCACATACATCCGGATAACAGAATAACAGGTCAGTGCAAAGGAAAGCACCAGATAAATAATGATAAAATTGTAAATAATTTCACCCCAAGTATTTCCAGGCATATTGTTTCTCCTCATTCCTACATTCTATTCATACATATACCACATTATAAATCACAGCCACAAAAAAACAAGCCCGCAAATGCGGGCCTGCTTCCATTTCAAGATTTTATTTTTCTACATACCAAGCTGTTTCCTTAGGAGTCTTCTTAACAAATGGTCTCTTGAGAGCCTGTTTTGCTCCATTTGGAAGGATGTACTTAAGCTTATCCTCAGCTTTGCGCATGGTTGTTGCATTTGGATTATCTCTTGTAAGTCTAAGAGCATCAAACTCACAACGTGTTGTACAAAGTCCACATCCCACACACTTGTTAGGATCAATGATAGAAGCACCACAGCCTAAGCAACGAGCTGTCTCAGCTTTCACCTGCTCTTCTGTGAAGGTTTCCTTCATATCACGGAAAGTAAGCTTATTGCCCTCGTTCTTACGAACAACTGCTGCCTGACGACCTGTGTGATCATAATCCTTTACAAGGATATCATCCTTATCCAACTCCAAGAAGTAGTTAGGATCACGACCGATGGTAAGTGATGAGTTAGGCTGTACAAATCTATGGATAGAGATGGCACCTTCCTTACCACAAGCGATAGCGTCAATAGCAAATCTTGGTCCGTAGAACATATCTCCACCAACGAAGATATCAGGAACTGTGGTCTGGAATGTAACCTTATCTGCCACAGGAGCAGGACCACGGAACTCAACTGCCTCATCCTTCAGCAAATCGCCCCAAATGGTAGCCTGACCTACAGAAAGGATAACATTGCTACACTGGATGGTCATGGTTTCATTCTCATCATACTGAGGATCGAAACGTCCCTCTGCATTCTTAACCTGTGTACACTTCTTAAATACAATACCGGTAACTTTGCCGTTCTCTGTGAGGATTTCCTTTGGTCCCCATCCGCCCTGTAACTCAATGCCTTCTGACTCTGCCAGTTCGATTTCCTCCGGAAGTGCAGGCATAATGTCTCTGGTCTCAAGAGAAACCTGTGTTACCTTAGAAGAACCGCAACGTACTGCTGTACGGGATACATCGATAGCCACATTACCACCACCGATAACTACGGTATCACCACTCAATGTATAAGACTCGTCATCGATAACGGTATGTAACAAATCAACACCCTTCATTACGCCTTCAGCGTCTTCACCGGGAACGTTGATACCACGTCCACCCTGACAACCGATTGCGATGTAGAATGCCTTGTAGCCTTCTTCACGAAGCTGCTTTAAGGTAACATCCTTACCAACTTCAACGCCGAGACGAATATCTACGCCCATCTGACGGAGTACATCAACCTCAGCCTCAATGATATCCTTTTCCATAACGAAAGAAGGAATTCCGTATGTAACCATACCACCCGGCTTCTGGTTCTTATCGAACAATGTAGGCTTGTAACCTCTCTCTGCCAAATAGTAAGCACAAGAAATACCTGCAGGACCTGCACCGATAACAGCAATCTTTGTATCTGCATAGAAGTTATCATCCAGTGATGGAATCACCTTCTTAGCCACATATGGCTTATCCTTCTTTAAATCCTGCATTGCAATAAACTTCTTAACCTCATCGATGGCAACTGCCTCATCGATAGTTCCACGAGTACAAGCATCCTCACAGCGTCTGTTACATACATAACCACAAACTGCAGGAAGTGGATTGTACTTCTTAATCAAAGCCAAAGCTTCCTCGTATCTGCCCTGAGCAGCCATCTTCAAGTAACCCTGTACCGGAATATGTGCAGGACATGCTGTCTTACATGGAGCAGTACCTGTCTTGTGTGTATTGATACGGTTAATATCACGGTAATCCTCTGTCCACATTTCCTCAGACCACTTCTGCTCTGTTGGAAGAGGCATCTTAGGATAAACAACCTCAGAACCATCCTTCTTGCAAAGCTTCTGTCCAAGTGTTGCAGCACCTGCAGGACAAACCTCAACGCATCGTCCACAAGCAACACAGTTATCCTTTACAACGTGTGCTACATATGCAGAACGTGACATATTTGGTGTGTTGAATAACTGAGATGTACGAAGTGCATAACATACGTTTACATTACAGTTACAGATAGCGAAGATTTTGTCCTCACCGTCAATGTTTGTAATCTGATGAACAAATCCGTTGTCCTCAGCTTTTTTCAAAATCTCTAATACTTCTTCTTTGCTGATATAGCGGCCACCCTTGCCTGTCTCTACAACATAGTCAGCCATATCACCAACAGCGATACACCATCCTTCCGGATCATCGGCACATCCCTGGTCAAATGTCTTTCTTGACTTTCTGCATGAACATGGGCTTGCTGCATACTTGCCTTCGTACTTATCCAACCAATAAGAAATGTGCTCCAATGAAGAAGAACTGTTCTCCATCTCGATGGCATTCTCTACAGGGATAACGTGCATACCTACACCGGCACCACCCTGAGGAACCATCTGTGTCAATCCCTCCAACGGAATACGGCTCATACGCTCAAAGAAAGGACCAACTTCCGGATGTCTCTCAAGCACATCTGCGTTCATGTTTCCGAACTCAGCAGAACCCGGTACATACATAGGAAGTACCCACTGCTTCTCATGCTGTGGATTCTCATAGTTCCACTCGATAACACCGTTGTAAGACATCTCTTCCAACTGCTTTAACAACTCTTCCTCAGAATACTCAGGACAAAGTGCCTTCATATCTGCCAAAGTTCTTGGATGACGCTTCTCCATCTTGATACCGATTTCACACTGCTCATCAGTAACAAGGTTGTAAAGTCCCCAATACTCAGGGCTTTCTACTGTAATCTGCTCCTTGCCAAGCAATACCTTTGCACGGTCTGTTACAACTTTCGCAAACTTAGCCAAAGGCTCACGAAACGGCTTGTCTTTGAGCTCCTCAACGTAATAGCCTGCTCTTGGGTCTTTTCTGTTACGATCCTCATCCAATGAATATGGTGTCATCAGATACTTTTCATCCATATTTCTTGCCATTTTTTCCTCCACTTTCTTACTTTCTTATGTTTTATTAGTTATTCTGCCATTCCTTGACTTCATCGCGAAGCCATGATGTCCACTCATCAAATCCTTCCCCGGTCTTTGCGGAAACAAAGATTACCTTGGCATTTGGATTTAATTTCTTAATACGTTGCTCCACTGCCTCTTTGCTGAAGTCGTCAAATACGCTTAAGGTATCGCATTTGTTAATTAAAACCACATCGCAAATAGAGAACATCAATGGATATTTTAATGGTTTATCGTCTCCCTCCGGTACGGAAAGAATCATTGCGTTTTTCACACTACCTGTGTCAAACTCAGCCGGGCAAACCAGATTACCCACATTTTCCAAAACCACCAAATCTAAATCTTCTGTGCCAAACTCACGGATTCCCTGTCTGGTCATATCAGCATCCAGATGGCACATACCACCGGTATGAATCTGAATGGCTCTGGCTCCCGTCTCGACGATAGTAGCTGCATCCACATCAGAATCAATATCTGCTTCCATAACACCAATCTTTAATTCATCCTTTAATCTGGAAATGGTCTGACGAAGTGTCGTTGTCTTTCCTGCACCCGGAGATGACATCAGATTTAACAGAAATGTCTTTTGTTCCTTTAACTCTCCACGAAGTTTTTCCGCATCTTTGTCGTTATCTTCAAAAATACTGCGTTTTACTTCGATGACTTTAAAGTCTTTCATACTTCCCCTCCTAAATAATAATCCCGCTCTCTAATATGTTAATTTTTTGACAAATTCGACCACAAAATAACCGAGCGTACTTAAGTTTATAATATCTTATAAAACGCCCTATTTCAACAGAAAATATGCCCCCTGCCGGGATACCGATGTTTTATTTTTCATACAAATCCACGCATTTTCACCGCCTGTGTAATATTAGCTTGAGTCCCAAAAGGCGTAGAAAAACCCGCAGACAATTTGCCTGCGGGGTATAAAATCATCAAATGGCCTCAAGTGCCTGCTCTAAGTCGGCGATTAAGTCGGCTTTGTCCTCGATACCGCAGCTGATACGGATGAGTTCTGCAGGTACACCTGCTTCCTTTAACTGCTCGTCTGACATCTGGCGATGGGTGCTGGATGCCGGATTTAAGCAACAGGTTCTGGCGTCTGCCACATGGGTCTCAATGGCTGCAAGTTTTAAGTTCTTCCTAAAGATGCTAGCAGCCTCACGACCACCCTTGAGTCCGAAAGAAACCACACCACAGCTTCCGTTTGGAAGGTACTTTTGCGCCAATGCATGATATTTGTCTCCCGGGAGTCCACAGTAATTAACATAGGCAACCTTTGGATGGTTTTGCAGATATTCTGCCACTGCCTGACCATTTTCACAGTGACGGGCCACACGCACATGTAAGCTCTCCAAACCAAGATTTAAAATAAAAGCATTCTGAGGACTCTGGATAGAACCCAAATCACGCATCAACTGGGTAGTACATTTTGTGATGAATGCTCCCTCGTTACCAAAACGTTCCACATAAGTCACTCCGTGATAACTCACATCCGGTGTGCAGAGTCCCGGATATTTATCCGCATATTTCATCCAGTCAAACTTGCCGCTGTCCACAATAGCGCCCCCTACTCCTGCGCCGTGTCCGTCCATATACTTTGTGGTGGAATGGGTGACAATGTCCGCTCCCCATTCAAACGGGCGACAGTTGATTGGGGTGGCAAAGGTATTATCCACAATCAACGGCACTCCGTTGGCATGGGCAACCTTTGCAAACTTTTCAATATCCAGTACCGTAAGGGCCGGATTCGCAATGGTCTCGCCAAACATCGCCTTGGTGTTTGGCTTAAAAGCAGCCATCAGTTCCTCCTCTGTAGCATCTGGGTCCACAAAGGTCACATCGATTCCCATTCGCTTCATGGTAACGGAAATCAAGTTAAACGTTCCTCCATAAATACTGGTGGATGAGACAATATGGTCTCCTGCTCCGCAGATATTAAACAAAGCAAAAAAGTTTGCAGCCTGCCCGCTACTGGTAAGCATTGCTGCTGTTCCTCCCTCTAACTCTGCAATTTTGGCAGCCACATAGTCATTGGTTGGATTCTGCAGTCTGGTGTAAAAATAACCGGATGCCTCCAAATCAAAAAGCTTTCCCATATCCTCACTGGTATCGTATTTGAATGTGGTACTCTGAATAATGGGAATCTGTCTCGGCTCCCCATTTCCCGGTGTGTATCCTCCCTGTACGCAAATTGTATTTCTCTTCATTTAAAATACCCTCCTTAAATTTATGTTCTGTTTTTATGTAGTTTTAACTGTGGCAAAGGCAAATGTGTAATCCTGTCCACAAATTTTATAAAAGGTTTCTGGCACAAAAGCCAGATGGTGAGCACGCTGGCTCCCAGCAAAATAACGGTCTCCACTTCGATACCGAAACTCTGATAAAATTTTTCTCCCCGGCGAAATACCGCAAAAATCAATCCGTGGAACAGATACACCGACATAGTTTTCTGCCCCAGAGAGGAAAAGTTGTTTTGGGCTCCCGGAATTAAAATCGCCACAATGTAAATCATCAAAAGAGATATCAGGTAGCAAATCAGGCGCAAAGCAATCCCCTGAGCGTTGGTCAAATCCAGATACTCGTAGTCATATCGCCCGTAAAAAATTTTCACAGACAAGTCACTCTTTAATGCCACCCATGCCAATATCACATTAATCAAGGTAAACATTCCAAAGGCCTGCTCTCTGGTAAAGCGGGTTCTCAGCACATCGATACTCTGCCTGTCCAAATCCGTTCCCAACAAAAAGAATGGATAAAAGGTAAACATCCTGGGAAGGGTCAGGTAATTGTCGTCCAAAGAGGAAGCTCCCACCAATAACCCAATCAAAAAAGAAATCCACAGATAGCCCGGAATCTTTTTCACCAAAGGTGTCACCAGTTTCCACATAAACATAGCAAGGAGATACCACAGAGAAAACTTCGGATAAAGCAAAGCCAACTGGGTATCTCTCTTTAAAATCACAATGTATAGTACATAGTACAAAACTTCAAAAATCAAATAAGGCACTAAAAGCTGTTGCACCAAACGATATAGACTTTGTTTTTTCCGGGAAAAATATCCGGAAATAAACACAAAGGCCGGCATGTGGAAGGAGAAAATAATCCACTTCATAGCCACCAGCAAATCATTCTCCGCTGATGTGAGCTCTATAAAATGTCCCACCACCACCAAAATAATCAGAAACGCTTTGTAATTGTCAAAAAGATAATCTCGTTGTTTCATTCCCACCGACCGTTTATCCTTAAGCCTCTGCTATGGCAGATGCCAACTGCTCCATATTAGCCAGGTCAGACTCTTTGACCGTAGAGCGAATGGTAACTACCGGCTCAACCACTGTCACATCCTTAAGGGAATCCACAATTTCTCTCATAGCCTTTGCCGCACAAGGTGCCCAGGAACCATTTTCCAAAATTCCTACCGTTCTCTTTTGATAAGCCTTGGACTGTAAATGATGTAAGAAGTCCTGCATACACGGGAAGACTCCTCCGTCATAGCTGGCTCCGCATAAAATCATCCGGTCATAGCGGAAAGCATCCTCAATCACCTCAGCCATGTCATCCCTTGCCAAATCACTGACCACTACCTTTTCTACACCTTTTTCCTTAAGCATCTCGCCTAATTTTTCTGCTGCCTTTTTCGTGTTGCCGTGAATGGATGCATAGGCAACTAACACACCTTTATTTTCCGGCTCATATTTGCTCCAGGTATCATAAAGTCCGATATAATATCCCAAATTTTCTTTTAAGATTGGTCCATGGAGAGGACATATCGTAGCAATATCCAAAGTTGCCGCTTTTTTCAACAATGCCTGTACCGGATTGCCGTACTTACCCACAATGTTGAAGTAATATCTTCTGGCCTCGCAAGCCCAATCCTCACCCTCTGTCAGGGACAATGCACCGAATTTACCAAATCCGTCAGCGGAGAACAGTACTTTTTCTGTCACTTCATAGGTCACCATAACCTCTGGCCAATGAACCATAGGCGCCATATAAAACTGCAATTTGTGCTGGCCAAGAGAAAGTTCTTCCCCTTCTTTTACAACCACTTTTTCACAGTCCTGCACCTGTCCCTCAAAAAACTGAGGCAACATCTGGAAGGTTTTTGCATTTCCAACCAAAGTCACATCCGGATATAACTCCACCAGTCTGGCAATGCTTCCCGCGTGATCCGGCTCCAAATGGGAAAGCACCAGATAATCAATGGTACGTCCCGCTAAAGTCTCCTTTAAATTTGTCTCCCACTGAGACATTTTTCTGGCATCCACCGTATCCATAAGTGCCACCTTCTCATCTAATATAAGATAAGAGTTATAGGACACTCCCTCCGGCACCTGATACTGACTTTCAAACAAATCAATGTCTGTATCATCCACTCCGATATATTTGATGTTTTCTGAAATCGTTACACTCATTCTGCTTCCTCCTAATCACATCAATTACTTCTCATACAAGCAATCTCATTATAGTATAGAAAAAAAGCAAGTGCAACCAATGTTACTGTCGGATAACAAAGATTTTTGAAGCCACCAATCTCTGGTACTCTTTGGATTTCTTATTCCATTTTTTGTAGGCTGTCTCCCCTCTGTGGTCCTTTAAATCCGTATTGTTATGTAAATAATCCCCCAGATAAGCGGTCACCTTTGTGGCACCGGAGATGTTCAAATGGTCCCCTTTATCCAGACAGTCCTGTTTCCAGTTAATCCCTATGTCCTTTACCGATTTATTGAAATCCAGATAGGTCAGATTCTTTTCCTTGGCATACTGTTGTAAGGTGTTATGTCGACCATTGTTATAGTTGCGGGGAGAAGGCACGCTGACCAAAACCAATCTGGCATTATTCTTTTCGCAGAGAGCCATAATCTTGTCCATATAATCGGAAATTCCTGCATCTATCTTTTCCGTTTTCAGAGGGCGTTCCATATAGGTCTCTCCCTTGCCGTACGCCTTTTTCCCTGCGCGAATCAAAAATCCATTGTATCCCTGCTCTGAGTATTGTTTTCCAAAAAGAAGAGGCTTCCACACATCGTGATAGCGGAAAATCGGGAAATAGCGATTGCAGGTTTCCAACATGGAAGACTGAATCTCCTCACTTTTTCCCCGCACCCGAAACATGGGATTTGTCTCCATAATCACCAGCTTCGGCTTTTGGTTTTCAAACGCTGTCTGCAACATGGAATAGGTCTCCTGAATTCTTTGTCCCGATTGGGCGCACACAAAGGAGGAATATCCATAGGAGTTCCAAAGTTGCATAGGAGAAATGGCACTATAGCTGAGGCTGTCACCCACCACAATCATATCAATGCTGTTTTTCTTCTGTTTCTGAATCTGTGCCATACTCTTGTTCCGGCTCTGAATCAGATTATCATCCTTCATAGAGATATCTGTAAGCACACCGGAAAAAACCAAAATCAGTGCAACCAGTATTCCAAAAAATCCCGTTATTCTCTTTGCCTTGTCCTTTTTCATCTCATTAAAATCCTGCATAAATCAAATCCACCTGTTCATATCCAACGCCATAGGCTCCTAAAAAGATAACTGCAAAAATCAAAGCATAATAAAGCCCCCAGCGCACAGGGAGTTTCATTCCGGCAAATTCCGCTTCCAATGTTCCCTGTTCTTTTTTATGGTTCACAACGCCAACCACAATCAGCCCAAAAACAATGGCAATGTAGTCTGCCACATCCAAGCCCATTTTCAGCATAGTTCCATCCCACAGATGTTCCAATCCCAATCCCGAAAACAGGCTCTTAAACATGGTAAAACCGGCTGTGAGATTTTCTGCCCTGAAAAACATTTCCCCGGTAAAAATAATCAGCCAGGTTTTCAGGGTGCAAAACACATTCCACCACCGGGTGTTTTCCTTTACCCCAAACCGATTACAAAAGTTTTCCCGAACCGGCTCTGCCGCCACCTCCAAAAGAAGAATGGCAAAGTAGTACATTCCGTAAAATATGTAATTCCACTGTGGCCCGTGCCACAATCCGTTAAACAACCATACCGGGAAAAGGGCAATGGCAGAGCCCACAAGTTTTGTAAGATATTTTCCCACATGCTTTTTCCCGAATTTATTCCACTTTTTCATCAGGGGAGAAACAGAT
>JALELK010000114.1 GCA_022768745.1 Lachnospiraceae bacterium | reverse complement strand
TGCTTTTGCTTTGGACACCTACGAGCCAGTTATATATAGAAGGAATCCAGGGAAGATATTTTTTACCGTTGTTGCTTCCGATATTTATCGGTTTAGGATATTGGAGAAGACCGGTTATTCCGTTAGATTTAGACAGATATTATCCAATTATGTTATCAATTACAGGGTATGTGGTTGCTATTGGAGTGATAAGATATTGTATATAAAGTAAAAAATATGATGAAAAAAATTATTTTAAACCATAAATTTCAAATGTTATGTATTGTTCTTCTTACAGGCATTTTTTCGCTTAGAGTGTATACCAAAACGGTAGGAGCAATAACAGTAGCCAATCCCTATCTGGAAACAGTTTCGTGGATTACTATGATTTTGGGTATTGTCCTGGTGGGAGTTGTTTCTTATCTGACACTTGTTCGAAAAAAGGAAATTCATCAGGTATACCCAATTGTTGGGTTGGTTTTGGGAATTATATTTATTCTGGTGATACCGATTTACGGAACCCCGGATGAGACCTTTCATTTTGACGCTGCTTATAATCTTTCAAACCGGATGCTTGGTGTGGAGCCATCCCAGACGGAGGGAAAGGAGTACCGACGGAAATGTGACACCGAGTATCATGTACTGTTGTTCAGAAAAAATTCCTATCGCAAGTTTGGTGTGCAGTTTAAAGGGGATATAGATACACAGTTGGTGTTGGCTACGGATCGTTCCGGGGGTGATGCCAACATTGCGGCATATGTGATTCCGGCATTGGGAATCAGTCTGGGGAGATTGCTTCGGCTAAATTTTCCTATGCTTTCTATGCTTGGTATGTTGTTTAATACAATGTGGTTCGTGTTGTGGATGACCTATGCTCTGAAAAAAATTCCCTATGGGCAGCGTATTCTGTTGACCGTTGCACTGTTGCCAATTACTTTGCAGGAGGTTAATTCCTATTCCAGGGATAATCCCCTTCTGATTGCCAGTATACTTGTGATTGTTCTTACCTTGCATTGGCACTATAGTGAGGAAAAAATTAAAATTTCTGAGGCAATTATTTTTGTTGTGTCAGCATATACACTGGTGACGGTAAAATCTGCACTGTATGCCTATATGGTGCTTTTCCCACTGGTGATTCTTATGAAAAAAGAGTGGTTTACCGGAAAGAACAAAAAATATGCCCTGGCAGGACTTGCTGGGATTGTGGTGTTAGCATTTTTATTTTTTGTCCCCATGCATGGATGGGACAGGATATACCAGTTGCTTAGCACCGAGAGTTATGTGGAGCATTTAAAGGTATACGGACAGGCACCTTTATACTATGTGATGCATCCGGTTGAATTGATTATTATTCTTGCACGTACAGTGAAGAAGGCTATGTGGGGTTACATCTTACAGTTGGTGGGACATGGACTTGGCTGGCTGGAAGTTTACAATTCGGATAAGGATCATTGGGCATATATTATACCGGCTCTTTTGGTTGCCATTCGAATGAAAGGGGAGGACATTCGTATTGATGGTCGCACCAGAGTATTTAGTGTACTGACAGGTGTGATAGGCATTGTTTTTTGTATGTTGGCTATGCTGGTGTTTTGGAATCCAAAGAATCCGGCCACAGTGGATGGCTTACAGGGAAGATATTTCGTGCCGGTGCTTTTACCCCTGTTTTTAGGGCTGGGATATTGGAAAAAACCGGTTCTGAAAATAAATCTGAATCAATATCATCCTATTTTACTTGCCGGCATGGGCTACGTGATTGCGGTTAATATTCTGAGGTATAACGTTGGTGTGTAAAGGAAAGAAATATGAATTCGAGTAGAGAAACATTTTTAATAAAGGATTTAGTAAAAAACAGAAAGCTGATAGGAACACTGGCAAAAAATGATTTTAAAACCAAGTACGCCGGTTCTTACCTGGGAGTGTTATGGGGCTTTGTGCAGCCGGTTATCACCATTCTGGTGTACTGGTTTGCCTTTGAAAAAGGACTGAAAATGTCAGCAACCAACCTGACTACAGGGATGACAATTCCGTATGTATTGTGGCTGACTGCCGGACTGGTGCCATGGTTTTTCCTTCAGGAAGCCTTCAATGGCGGAACCAGTGCCCTGCGGGATTATGATTATCTGGTAAAAAAGGTGGTATTTAATGTGGAAATCTTACCAACCGTAAGGGTGGTATCCGCTCTGTTTACCCATATTTTCTTTGTGGTATTTACGGTGGTATTTTTTAGCTGTTACAAGTTTTTCCCAACGCTGTATACCCTTCAGGCCGTTTATTATTCTTTTGCACTGATGGTACTGGTGCTTGGATTATCCTATCTGACTTCAGCCATTATGGTCTTTTTCAAGGATTTGGGGCAGATTGTAAACATTATTTTGCAGGTGGGAATCTGGGTGACACCGATTATGTGGAACATTGATTCGGCACAGTTCTCACCAACTGTAATTAAAATACTAAAATTCAATCCGATGTTTTATATTGTTCAGGGATACCGTGATTCCTTTATCAACCAGAAGTGGTTTTGGGAATATCCCACAATGACGTTATACTATTGGATTTTTGCCCTGGTTGTATTGTTACTGGGAGTTCGTGTGTTCCGTAAGCTGAGAACACATTTTGCAGATGTATTATAAGGAGCCTTATGAGTAAAGCAGCAATTGAAGTGAAAGACGTAACCAAAATCTATCGCTTGTATGACAGGAAAGTGGATCGAATTAAGGATGCGTTGTCTCTCACAAGAAAAAAGAATTACAAAGAACATTATGCTCTCCGGCATGTGAATTTTACCATTAATGAAGGGGAAACAGTGGGAATTATCGGTACCAATGGTTCCGGAAAATCCACGATTTTAAAGATTATCACCGGAGTGTTAAATCCAACAGAGGGAGAGGTGGTTGTCAATGGGCGAATCTCAGCCCTTCTGGAACTGGGTGCCGGTTTTAATATGGAGTATACCGGAATCGAAAATATCTACCTTAACGGAACTATGATTGGCTTCTCCAAGGAGGAAATTGATGCTAAGCTGGACGCCATTTTGGAGTTTGCGGATATTGGGGATTTTGTATATCAGCCGGTAAAAACCTATTCCAGTGGTATGTTTGTACGTCTGGCTTTTGCGGTTGCCATTAATATTGAACCGGAAATCCTCATTGTAGATGAAGCTCTTTCCGTGGGGGATGTTTTCTTCCAGTCAAAGTGTTACAAAAAGTTTGAGGAGTTCAAGCAGATGGGAAAGACCATCGTGTTTGTGAGCCATGACTTGAGCAGTATCAGTAAGTATTGTGACCGGGTTGTTCTTTTAAATAAAGGTGTGAAAGAAGATGAGGGAACACCGAAGGAAATGGTGAACCTGTTCAAGCGAATCCTGGTGGGACAGAATAACCGGGCAGAAGAAAAGGCTGAGATTCAGACCACAGGAGAACACTCCTTGTGGAAGGATTCCTACCAGATAAATCCGGAGCTTGATGAGTACGGAAGCGGTAAAGCGGAGATTGTGGACTTCGGAATCTTTGATGAAGAGGATAAACTGACCAATTGTGTTTTAAAGGGAAGTACATTTGCCATCAAGTCTAAGGTACGATTCAATGAAGATATCCAGGATCCGATTTTTACCTACAGTTTTAAAAACGTCAAAGGTACTGTGATTACCGGAAGTAATACCATGTATGAAAACGCCGGGGTAGGACTGGCAAAAGCAGGGGAAACCTATGTTGCCACATTTACTCAGGAGATGAATCTGCAGGGTGGGGAGTATTTCCTTTCTATTAGTTGTACCGGATATGGACCGGGAGGATTTACCGCCTATCACAGATTGTATGATGTGATTAATCTTACAGTGGTTTCCTCAAAGGATACGGTAGGATTTTATGATATGAATTCCGTGGCAAAAGTGGAAAAGATAGATTAGATGACAATATGATCAATGGAAAAGCATAGGCGGGTGATAGAGATGAAGGAAAAAATGAAAGTCAGCAAAAAGAAAATTATCATTTGTATTGTGGTGGTTGTGGCCATTGTGGCGGTGGTTTTAGGCGTCCTTTGGAAGCTGGGAAAACTTCCGGTGGGAAAAGGAGCCGGAAACGGTGGTGGAGAAAACCACCAGGTGGATGTAACAGATCTGGGAACCGTGAACCAGTTTATGGGTGTTGTGGAGGCCGGTCAGACGGAGGAAATCAAGGCAGACTCCGACAAGGAAGTAAAGGAAGTCTTTGTAAAAGAAGGAGATGCGGTTACAGCGGGAACGGCACTGTTTTCCTATGATACGGGGGATGACCAGAAAGAAGTAGAACGGATTCAGCAGGAAATTGCCGGCTATGACAGCCAGATTGCCAGATATCAGAGCCAGATTAATGAACTGGCAGCGGAGAGAGAGACGGTGTCCGAGGCAAATAAATTTGAGTACACCACAGAAATTCAGTCTATCGAGCTGAGCATTGAGGAGGCACAGAACAATAAACAGTCTTCCCAGGCTGAACTGCAGGAGGCAAATGATAAAATTGCCAAAAGTACGGTGAGCTGTACCACCGACGGAATTGTGAAAAAGGTCAACAGCACCTCGTCAGACAGTTATGACGAGTCCCAGGCGTTTATCACCATTGTATCCGATGAAAGTTATCGCATTAAGGGAACCGTCAATGAACAGAATGTGGCAGATTTAGGAGAGGGACAAAAGGTGGTAATCCGTTCCAGAGTGGATGATACCACCTGGTCAGGAACCATTACCAAGGTGGATACGGATAATCCGGTGCAGAGTTCCACCAGCGATTATTCTGATGACTCCTCCGATTCAGACAGTAACACCACATCCTCAAACTACAATTTCTACATATCTCTGGATAGTTCCAAGGGATTGATGCTGGGACAGCACGTGTACATAGAACCGGATGGGGATGTACCGGTAACAGAAGATTCAACCGGGGATGAGGTACAGACTCAGGACGAAGTAACACAGGAGGACGGAGAATGATTCGGTTAGAGCATATCTACAAAGATTATCTTCAGGAAACCTTGACAGTGCCCGTTCTAAAGGATATTAATCTCACCATTGAAGAGGGAGAGTATGTGGCGATTATGGGACCCTCCGGTTCCGGAAAAACCACCCTTATGAATATTGTGGGATGCCTGGATCATCCCACATCCGGCGGATACTGGCTGGATGGTGTGGATGTTTTTAGTTTGAAGGAAAACGATTTGTCAGATCTGCGGCTTGAGAAAATAGGTTTTGTTTTTCAGAACTTTTATCTGATGGCCCAGGAAAGCGCTTTGGAAAATACAGCTCTTCCTCTGGGCTATGCCAATGTTCCAAAGCCGGAGCGTATCCAACGGGCAACGGAAATGCTTTGTAAGGTGGGATTGGAAGAACGTCTGAATTTTAAACCATCCCAG
>JALELK010000104.1 GCA_022768745.1 Lachnospiraceae bacterium | reverse complement strand
AGAGGGGTTATTTATGAATTATGTTTTTTCGGGCATTATGTTGACAAACGCAGTGTTGGCGGCATATTGGGGAATCAAATCGCTATTTTATAAGGATAGGGTTTTTAGAATTAAAATCGACATTTTTTTGGTGGGGATGTCCAGCTTTATATGGAGTCTGGGTTTTGGAATTCTGTTTGCGGTAAGAGACCCGGCCATCGCCAGAAGCTGTCGTAATTTTGGCATGATGGGTGTCTTTGGATATCTGATTTTTGTACTGTTGTTAATCGGGGAGATGGCGCAGATCCCAAATCGGGAAAAGAGTATTGTCCATGCGTTTTCACTTTTGGGAATACCGATTTTTTTTATGACGATCTTTCCCAGTCAGGCCTCTTATAAGCTGGGAGAGTGGGGGATGGAATATACACTCACATCAGGAACTATGAATAATATTTATTCAGGGTATGTGGTGTTAGTAGGCATTATGTCAATGGGGTATATTTTTTATCTGAAAAAGCACTCCCACGCCCGTAGATATCAGGTTTTGGCACGTAATTTTATGATTACTATTCTTTTTATGATGGCAGGTATGCTTTTGGATACCATATTTCCAATGTTTGGTTACCGGGCAATACCGGGGTCATCCATCACCCAGTTTTATGGGTACATGACAGTTTTGCATGCCATAACAGGAATTGAGGAGACAGCGACCACTGTCTCAAATATATCCCAGTTCGTATACTACTCTCTATCCATACCGGTGTGTGTGTACGACACCCAGTTGAGGGTGAAACTTTTGAATGATGCGGCAGAGTCTTTCTTGAAAACAGATAGGAAAAAACTGCTGGAAAGCGGTGGAAATTTAAAGGATTTGTTTGAATTTCGTGAGGAGGAACCCTTTCTATTTCAAGAGGAACAACGGGAAATCCACAGTGTTTGCAGGGCAAATGATTTGGATTGTATCATTAAGATAGATAAAATCAGGGATGATTTTGAGGATGTGATTGGTTATCTGGTGGTGGTAGATGACATATCAAAACAGACGGCTATGATGAGAAGTTTGGAGTCTGCCAATAATGCAAAGACGATTTTCCTGGCAAATATGTCCCATGAAATCCGGACGCCGATGAATGCCATTGTGGGATTTTCGGAGTTACTTTTAAAGGGAAAACTCACCGAGGAACAGACGGATTATGTAGAAAACATCAGAAGCTCTTCCTATAGTCTTCTGACAACCATCAATGATGTGCTGGATATTTCAAAAATTGAGTCCGGCCGATTGGAATTGGTGGAAGGGGAGTATGAACCGAAAACATTATTTAGGGATGTGGTGATTCAGATTCGCACCCTGGTGGATAAAAAGGGCTTGGAGCTTGTGACGGAGATTAGTCCGGATTTACCAAGCAGACTTTACGGAGATGAGACCAGAATCCGGGAGATACTGACGAACCTTTTAAATAATGCAGTCAAATACACGGAAGAGGGCAGGGTTACCCTTTCAGTGAATATGCTTTCCTGCAGGGAGCAAGACAAAATTTTCTTGATGATTCAGGTTAAGGATACAGGAACCGGCATCAAGGAGGAGGACAAGAATATTATCTTTGATGCCTTTGAGCAGGTGAACAAAAAACTGCATGCCGGCGTTGAAGGAACAGGTCTGGGACTTTCCATTGTCAATGGCTATGTAGAACTGATGGGCGGTTTTATCAAGGTTGATAGCACTTACGGAGAAGGTTCAGTGTTTACCGTGGAGATTCCCCAGACAGTAGTTTCCCGGGAGCCTATGGGAGAATTGTCAGAGACTGTGACCGCAGGGGGTAAGTCCAGAATCGGCGACATGCAAATAGCAGATACCAGAGTTTTAGTGGTGGATGATAATCAGGTAAATCTCAAGGTCATCCAGAAAACCCTGGAGTGTTATGGCCTGGAGGTGGATGCAGTAGACAGCGGAGCAAAGGCTATTAATCTTTGTGCAGATGTGGAATATCCTATTGTTTTTATGGATCAGATGATGCCGGAGATGGATGGAATCCAGGCTATGAAACACATTCGGAATATCTCCGAATTTTATCGGGAGGGGCACAGCCGTATCGTGGCATTGACTGCCAATACGGTTAAGGGGGCAAAGGAAGAACTTCTGGCAGAAGGCTTTGATGATTACTTGAAAAAACCTATAGAGTTTGAACGTTTGGAAACCCTGTTTAAGACTCTTATTCCGGAAGAAAAAATTTCTTACCCTAAAAAGAAAAAACAGAATGAATCTGTGGACAAGGCCAAACAGTGTCCGCTAGAAATACGGGGAGTGGATGTAAAAGAGGGGCTGTTACATACCGGTGGCGATCAAAAAAGTTACATGGAAATCCTGCGTTTTACGGTGGAAAACAGCAATGAATACTTAGAAACCATGAGTACACACATTCAGACAGATTTGGATAATTACATTATTGAGATACACGGCGTGAAAGGAATGTGTTACAATATCGGAGCAAAAGAATGTGGAGATATGGCAAAACAGTTGGAGATGGCAGCCAGAGAAGGACGATTGGATTACGTTGTGAGAGAACAGGTAAACTTTGAAGGTAAATTCCAACGCTTGTTGCAACGTATTTCAACTGTCCTGGAACAGGAAGGGTATGAGATTCAAAACAAAGAGAACACAACAGATTTTGGTGGTTTCTTAACACAAATGGAAGAAGCAGTTCAGGCTTATGATGTTCCCAGCGTGGAGAAGATTTTGCGCCGTATGAAAAAGTATCCGTGGGATGACAGTGAAAGAGATGTGCTTGAGCGTATAGAAAGAAAAGTTCAGGATTTTGACCTGGACGGAATGATGCTTATAATCAGAGAAAATAAGGAGCGTACAGCAGGATGAGACATAAACTAAAAATAACCTTTAACGCACCGGTGGTGCTGGGCTTTGTGGCAATTTGTTTTTTGGCTACACTTTTAAATGAGATGACCGGGGGAGTCAGCAACCACCTGGTATTTATGACCTACCATTCTTCCCTTCGGTCCCCGATGACCTATTTGCGATTTTTTACCCATGTATTTGGACATGCGGGATGGGAGCATTTTCTGGGTAATATGGGATATATTTTGCTGTTGGGTCCTATGTTGGAGGAAAAATATAAATCCAAGACTCTGATAAAAGTAATTGCAATTACTGCATTGGCAACAGGACTGATTAATTATATCTTTTTCCCTAATGTGGCATTGTGCGGAGCCAGTGGTGTGGTATTTGCCTTTATTCTGATGGCGTCCTTCACTGGATTCCGTGACGGTGAGATTCCGCTGACCTTTATCATTGTGGCCATTATCTATATCGGACAGCAGGTGGTACAGGGAGTGACGGTTACAGACAATGTTTCCCAGATGGCTCACATTGTGGGAGGATTCATCGGGGCTTTGATAGGATATATCTGGAATAAAAAATAAGGAAGCAAAAATATCTGAGTTGCAGGTGGAGTGATGGAGAAATCTTCAAAAAACGTGAAATTAAAAAGACGTGTGTTTGATGTCATTCAAATTGGAAATAAAACGGATTTTGCGCCTGTTCCGGGTGAATGCCAGTTATGATGCCTTCAATGTGATTACCGATGTTCTGCGGGATAAGCGGGATCAGATTATTTCCTCAGTGGTACTGATTTTAATGCTTATGATGATGTCTTCTCTTTGTATGTACAGTCTGGAACACGAGGCACAACCGGAAAATTTTTCCAATGGTTTTTCCGGTATCTGGTGGTCGGTTTCTACTCTGCTTACAGTGGGATATGGAGACATTTATCCGGTGACTGCCGGGGGAAAGATTATGGCGATTGTCTTTGCTTTTTTAGGAGTAGGTATGGTTGCCATTCCCACAGGTATTATCAGTGCAGGATTTGTGGAATACTATTCCAAGATAAAATCCGGCACCTATTCCCAGAGAAATGACGATTTTGTTGTGATGGATCTGGGTGAGGGACATGAGTTTGTGGGGAGCAAGCTGAGTGAGATTACCATGCCTACAGGGATTTATCCTGCGGTGGTTATGCGGGGAGAAGATTTGTTTACGCCCTATGAAGAGTTAAAATTACAGCCCGGGGACAGCTTGTTGCTGGCCACCACCAGTGCGAAAGAAGTGGAAGCAGACATTTGCGAGATTACCCTGGAAGAAAATCACCATTGGATTGGAAAGCGAATCAAGGAAATTGATATTTCCAGGCGTGCATATGTGATTATGGTCCGCCGGGGAGAAAAAACCATCCGGCCTATGGGAGATACTCTTTTATTACAGGGGGATGTGATTGTTCTTCTGGACCGCAGATGATATAATAGTTTCGATTAGGAGAAAAGTCGGAATGTATGAATTAAAAAGCAGAGTGAGATTTAGCGAAACAGATGAGAATGGTGTGCTGACACTTTGGGGGATGATGAATTATCTTCAGGACTGTTGCACCATGCAGGCTGAGGATTTGGGAATCGGATTCTCTTATCTGAGAGAAAATCATCTGGGATGGATTGTCACCTCGTATCAGATAAAGATAAAAGGTGAGCTCCCTGAGATTGGGGATGAAATTGTGGTTAAGACCTGGCCATATCATTTCCGGGGAATGTTTGGGTATCGAAATTTTACCATAGAGGATGTTTTCGGAAACACCATAGTGGAGGCAGATTCCCTGTGGTTGCTTATGGATTTACAGCAGCAGAAACCGGTGCGACTTCCGGAAAAGATGAAGGAAGCCTATCAGTTGTCACCCCAGTTACAGGGACAGTGGGATATAAGAAAAAAATTGGTTATGGATGGCGGTGAGCAGGTGGATTCCTTTACTGTATCCAAGATGCATCTGGATACCAACCATCATATGAACAATGCAAAATATATTGAGGCGGCAGCGTCAGTGATTTCAGCGCCGGATGAGATAAGAGAAATTTGGATTGCCTATAAAAAGCAGGCCCGTTATCAGGATCAGGTGCTATGTGTACGAAAAGACTTGGAAGGCGGGGCGGTCGTTGGACTGACAGATGAAAAAGGAGAGGAATATTGCGTGGTTGAGTTTTGCTACAACTAGCATATAAGGAGAATATCAGATGAAATTAGGATGTATACAGACCTTAAAAATTGTAAAGAAGGTGGAATTCGGGGTTTACCTGGCAGAACAGGAAAATGCTCCCCAGGAGGAGCGGGTATTACTTCCGAAGAAGCAAGTGCCGGAGGGAAGTTCCTCGGGGGATGAGATAGAAGTCTTTTTGTACAAGGACTCAAAGGACCGTTTGATTGCCACCACCACAATTCCAAAGATTACCTTAAATCACATTGCAGTATTGCAGGTGAAGGAGATTGGAAAGATAGGAGCTTTTTTGGATTGGGGACTGGAAAAAGACTTGTTCCTGCCATATCGTGAAATGTCCAGAAGAGTACAGGAAGAGGATGAGATTCTGGTACGACTTTATATTGACAAGAGTCAGCGCCTCTGTGCTAGCACAAAAGGGATTTATGAATACCTTTCCACCAATTCCCCATATAAAATTGGAGATGAGGTTGAGGGAAGAATCTATGAATTTGGTCACGATTTCGGAACCTTTGTGGCAGTAGACGATAAGTATTCTGCCATGATTCCAAAACATCAGGACACTTCTTATTTGAAACTGGGAGATGTGGTAACCGCAGAGGTGACAGGGGTAAAGGAAGACGGCAAGCTGGATTTGTCTCTGAGAAAAAAGGCATATCTGCAGATGGATGATGATGCACAAAAGGTAATGGCCATTCTGGATTCCTACGCTGGTGTGCTTCCCTTTACGGAAAAGGCCACACCTGAGATTATTTTCAGAGAGACAGGCCTTAGCAAGGCGGCCTTTAAGAGAGCCGTGGGACGTCTTTACAAAGAGAGAAAAATCACAATTAACGATGGGAAGATTCGTAAAGTGTGATAATATAAAACTATTATAGAAAGAGAAAGAAGGATTTAAGATGAAAAAAGTAATTTCAACAGACAAGGCACCAGCAGCAATCGGACCATACTCTCAGGCAATTGAGGTGGGAAATATGGTATATACTTCCGGTATTATCCCGGTAGATCCTGCAACAGGTGAGATTCCTGAGGGTTCTGTTGCCCAGGCCGAGCAGGCTTTTACCAATATGAAAAATCTGTTGGAAGCAGCAGGAACATCCGTTGATAATGTGATAAAAACCACTGTCTTTATCAAGGAGATGAATGACTTTGGCGCTATCAATGAAGTGTATGCAAAGTATTTCACTGAGCCATATCCAAGCCGTAGTTGTGTGGAAGTGGCACGTCTGCCAAAGGATGTTATGCTGGAGATTGAGGCAATCGCCACAAAATAAAAAAGAACCATAACGGTTCTTTTCTTAGATACGTAAGTCGATGTTTCCTCCCACAGAAGGATTTACCATAGATTCTAATGAGGGAGAGGGCATAGACGCTAGGGATGCGGCAATCATAGCTCCGTCTGAGGTTGCTGCATCTAATTGTTTTCCCAACATAGCAATACCTATTTGCTGGAGAGCACCGGATTGTTCAATCATCCCGGATGAAATCTGTGATATATTCATATTGCACATATCCCCCTTCCTGTTTACTGTGCAACCATTATTGCACAGATAATCAAAATATTCAATGATTTTAGGGGAGAAAGGATACAAAATGTACGACGTTATTATAATAGGAAGTGGACCGGCAGGATTGTCTGCGGCTATTTATGCAAAAAGAGCGGCACTTGATACTCTTGTGATAGAAAAAAGTCCTCTCAGTGGTGGTCAGATTTTAAATACCTATGAGGTGGACAACTATCCCGGATTGCCCAAAATCAGCGGTATGGAATTGGGACAAAAGATGAGAGAACACGCAAATCAGCAGCAGGTTTCTTTTGTGACAGAATCAGTAAAGGAAATCATATCAGAGGACGATGTGAAGAAGGTCGTTACAAATAAAAACACCTACGAGACCAAGACAGTCATTTTGGCTATGGGAGCGTCTCACAGAGCATTGGGAGTGCCCGGAGAAGAAGAATTATGCGGAATGGGTGTGTCCTATTGTGCCACCTGTGACGGCGCATTTTTCAAGAATCGTATAGTTGCAGTAGTAGGCGGTGGAGATGTGGCCTTGGAGGATGCCCTGTTTTTGGCAAGAGGTTGCAAACAGGTTTATCTCATTCACAGACGCGATGAGTTCCGGGGAGCAAAGATTTTGCAGGAACAGGTGAGAAACACAGAAAATATCACTCTCTGTATGGACTCTGTTGTGGAAAAAATTGAAGGCGAGGACAGTGTAGAAAAAATTCTTACTATTAATAAGAAGACACAGGAAAAGAAGGAGCTGGAGGTTCAGGGCGTATTTATCGCGGTGGGAATTCTGCCGAATACCGATGAAATTCAGGGACTTCCCACAAGGGACGAGGCAGGATACATTGTGGCAGGAGAAGATGGTGTCACAAATTTACCGGGTGTTTTTGTGGCGGGAGATTGCCGGACAAAACAGTTGCGGCAGGTGATTACCGCCACGGCGGACGGAGCAAATGCTGTGACTTCCGTAGAAAAATATTTGTTTAAAATGTAACAAACTTGTAAAATGTAAAAACACAGAATCTCCACATTTTTCCAAGGCTTTAGGGTTGACAGTAAAAAATCCCTTTGCTATAATGAAAAACGAAATGTAACAAGTTTGTAACAAATGCACCTTTATGGAGGGAAAAGATAAATGAGACAGAACAAGACAAAGAAGTTGTCATATGCCATTGCGGCAGGAGTTGTATTGGGAGCAGTTTCCTTTACGACTTTAGCAGCACCGGTTGCCGGGGTTGTTGGTATGACATCTACTGATTCAGCTACTGCAGAGGCAAATTCCTACTCTACTATGGCGGGAGTTTCACTGACGGTAGCAAATATATTATCAGATGCATCTTCAGGAAAGGCATCTGAGGTAGCTGCCAGCGGTGCTAAGGTAGTTGCTAAATCGATTTATGATGGTATTGCCATCGCGCAGGTGGATAATTATGTAAACATCAGAACCACCCCTAGTGAGGATGGAGATGTTGTTGGAAAGTTGTATAACAATTCAGCAGCTACCGTTGAGGCAACTGAGGGAGATTGGTATAAAATCACTTCCGGTAGTTGTACTGGTTATGTAAAATGTGAGTTTGTTGTGGTTGGTGATGAAGAACTTGCCAAATCAGTTTCTACCCGTTTGGCTACTGTAACTACTCAGACCTTATATATCAGAGAGCAACCTACCACGGATTCTTCTGTTGTTGGTATGATTCCGGAGCAGGATGATGTGGTTGTAAAGGATGAATCTATGGCAGATTCCGGTTGGGTTCAGGTTTCTTACCAGGATACCGAAGGATATGTATCCCTTGACTATGTAGAGTTATCTACCAAGTTTACTCAGGCAGAGTCAAAGGAAGAAGAGGCAGCCAGACTCGCCAAGGAGGAAGCTGAGAGACAGGCAGCAGCTGCAGCAGCAGCGGCGGCTGCGAGAAAGTCTTCAGGCTCAAGATACACAGGCGGAAGTTCTGCTTCCTATGCAGCTCCTAGCGGAGCTGGTGGAGCAGCAGTTGCCGGCTATGCGGCACAGTTTGTTGGTAACCCTTATGTATATGGTGGTTCAAGTTTGACAAATGGTACAGACTGTTCCGGATTTGTTATGAGTGTTTACTCAGCATTTGGTGTTGGTTTACCACATTCCTCAGCAGGAATGAGAAGTGTTGGTTATGGCGTGGATGTAAACTCTATGCAGCCGGGTGATATTGTATGTTACAGTGGACATGTAGGAATCTATGCAGGAAATGGTTCCATTGTAAACGCGCTGAATGAGTCAAATGGTATTACATATACCAATGTAAACTACAGCCCAATTCTGGCAGTAAGACGTATTTACTAGGATGATGAAATTTTCGAAGGGAGTCGGAAAAACCGACTCCCTTTTTTATTTTCACGTAACCCAGCCTCCTACCTACGCCCCGGAGGTGATGCAATATTCAGAAAATGTAGTTGTCAACGTGAAATGATATATTTGTGAGTAATGCACAAAGAACTCAGATTGTGGAAGAAACGCAGTTTTTGGTGGAAGTGTACAAATCAAAGTTATCCACAAAAAAATGCGGCCTTAAATGGCGAAAAATGTACTTATACACGGAATTATCAACTTTATCCACAAAAAATGGAGAGAAATCGTTTTCGGAAATGTCGATAAAAAGAACATTTGTTTTGTCGAGTACTGATAAAAATTGTCGTTTTTTGAAAAAGCGATTGACTTTTAAGTAGTGAAAATTTGTCGTAAAAAGGCGGATTTTGACAAAAAAATGCGAAATATAATATAAAATGTCAGACAATTTCTCATGGGGAGAAGGCAGAATATGGATGAAATGATGGAGAACCACATTTTTGCATAAAAAATGGGACGAAAGCCTTTCCTTTTTTGGTAGTTTATATTAAAATGACAAGTGGGTATGTGAAAAACCTTTAAAAAAGATAAATCGTTATTGTGTATATTGCATAGATGAAGGAGGAACTGATATGATTTCAAACCAAACGCTACAAAATACGATTGATGGTCTTCATCAGATTGCCAAAGTGGAGTTTGCCGTGGTGGATGGAGAGGGTAGTGTTTTGGCTACTACTTTTTCAGATGCGTCCCAGTATAGAGACACAGTGATGTCTTTTGCAGCCTCTGAGGCGGAGAGTCAGGTGGTGTCCGGTTGCCATTTCTTTAAAGTATATGATGAACAGCAATTAGAATTCATTGTTTTGGCAAAGGGAGCAGATGAGGAAGAGGCTTTATTGGTAGGAAAGATTGCCACATTCCAGATACAGGAGCTGATGGTTGCTTACAAAGAGCGCTTTGATAAGGATAACTTTGTAAAGAACCTGTTGCTGGACAATTTACTTCTGGTGGATATCTACAATCGTTCAAAGAAGTTACATATTGATGTGGAAGCCCGCAGGGTGGTTATGATTGTGGAGACCGGAAAGCAAAAAGAAGGAGACGAGATGGATCGTATCCGTAGTATCTTTAGCGGCAAGACCAAGGACTTTGTCACAGCTGTCGATGAAAACAATATCATTGTGGTGAAAGAAGTGGGACCTAAGGAATCCTACGATTCCATTTATAAAACCGCATCTGTAATTATCGATGCTTTTGGTGACCGTTCCGAGGAAATCCGAGTATCCTACGGTACCATTGTAAACGAGATTAAAGAAGTATCTCGTTCTTATAAGGAAGCAGGCATGGCCCTTGATGTAGGAAAGATTTTCTTCAAGGAAAAGAACATTATTGCCTATTCTGCACTGGGCATTGGTCGTTTGATTTATCAGCTTCCGATTCCTCTTTGTAAAATGTTTATCAAGGAAATTTTTGACGGTAAAAATCTGGATGACTTTGATGAGGAAACTCTCACTACCATCAATAAGTTCTTTGAGAACAGTCTGAATGTGTCGGAGACATCGAGACAGTTGTACATACACAGAAATACATTGGTGTATCGTCTGGACAAACTGCAAAAGAGTACCGGGTTAGACCTTAGAGTTTTCGAGGATGCCATCACCTTTAAGATTGCGCTGATGGTTGTCCGCTATATGAAGTATATGGAAAATCAGGATTTTTAATATAAATGATAAGGACAGGAAAAAATGATTCAATTAGATCACGTAAGTAAATCATATCAACAGGGCATCGCGGCGTTAAACGATGTGAGCCTTCATATCCAGCCGGGAGAGTTCGTTTTTATTATGGGAAAGAGTGGCTCCGGTAAATCCACTTTGATTAAGCTCCTTTTGAAGGAATTGGAGCCTACATCCGGAGAAATCACAGTGGATGGACAGAAATTGTCTAAAATCACTCACAAAAAAGTTCCATATTTCCGCAGAAATATCGGAGTTGTATTTCAGAACTTCCGTCTGTTACAGGATCGAAATATCTATGAAAATGTTGCTTTTGCCATGAAGGTGGTTGAGGCCTCCGCAAAGGAAATCCGCAAGAAAGTTCCAAAGGCACTTTCTATGGTGGGATTGGCTGCGAAGTACAAATCTCTACCCAGACAGCTCTCAGGTGGAGAACAGCAGAGGGTGGCTATTGCCAGAGCACTGGTCAATGAGCCAAAGATTTTGCTGGCAGATGAGCCTACCGGTAACTTGGACAATGCAAATGCATGGGAGATTATGCATTTGTTAGAGGAAATCAACGAAAGAGGAACCACTGTGGTGGTTGTCACCCACAACAGTGAAATCGTAAAGAAAATGAATAAACGTGTGATTACCATCAAAAAAGGCGTAGTGGTAGAAGACGGAAAGTGGGGTGAGTCACATGAGGCTTAGTACATTTTGGTACAATATCGGTCAGGGCTTAAAAAACATATGGAGAAATAAACTGTTTTCCCTGGCATCTATTGCCACTATGTCGGCATGTATTTTCCTGTTTGGTGTGTTTTATTCTATCGGTGTGAACTTTACCCAGATGGTGCATACCGCTGAGGAAGGTGTGGCAGTGACGGTGTTCTTTAACGAGGGAACCACAGATGCCCAGATAAAAGACATTGCAGATAAGATTTCAAAGAGACCTGAGGTGGCAGATTACAAGTATGTCACAGCGGATGAAGCCTGGAAATCTTTTAAAAAGGAATATTTCAAGGGTAAAGAGGAGTTGGCTGAGGGATTTGCAAATGACAACCCATTGGCAAACTCAGAACATTATGAGATTTATTTAAATGATGTGTCAAAACAGCAGTCGCTGGTTAAGTATTTACAGAAACTGGACGGTGTCCGTGAAGTGCATCAGTCTGAGGTGGCTGCCAAAACATTGTCTGATTTTAACAGCTTGATAGGATATATTTTTGTAGGTGTTATCATAATCTTGATAGCAGTGGCAGTATTCCTGATTAACAATACGGTAACTGTGGGAATTTCTGTCCGTAAGGAAGAAATTGCCATTATGAAACTGATTGGAGCAAAAGACACATTTGTCCGGGCACCATTTATTGTAGAAGGTGTGTTTATTGGATTGATTGGATCTGCGATACCATTGGTTTTACTGTTCTTCTTGTATCAAACCATTATTCGCTATGTGTCTGAGCGATTCCAATTTATTGGAAGTCTGGTAACTTTTGTGCCGGCACACAGTGTTTTTCGGATTTTGATACCGGTGTCCTTGATTTTAGGTGTGGGAATCGGTTATGTGGGAAGCCGTATGACTTTGAAAAAACATTTACAAGTATAGTTGAGGTATAAAAATGGAAAATTATGAAGAGCCGGAAGAGACTCTGACAGAGACAGAAAAACCTAAGAAGCAAAAGAAACCAAAGTCTTTTAAGGGCGGTGTACTCACAGGTGTGCTGGCAACGCTTTTGGTGTTGGCACTGGTGATTACCGGCGGTTTGATTTATGTAAAAAGAAGCCTTGGCAGTCTGGAAATCGAGGGGTTTGACTTTACGAAGCTGAAATACATCAGTGGATTAGTTAACTACTATTTCTATGAGGATGTGGACAAAGAAAAACTGGGTGAGGGAATATACAAAGGATTTATGGAGGGCTTGGATGACCCATATTCTGTATATTATACCAAGAGTGAATATGAAGATTTGATGATTGATACCACAGGAAATTATGCAGGAATCGGTGCAGTCCTTTCCAAAAATGTGGAGACCGGTGCGGTTACAATCGCCAATGTGTATGAGGATTCTCCGGCAGAAAAAGCCGGATTAAAAATCGGAGATGTGATTGTATCGGCAGACGGAAACCGGGCAGACAATCAGGATTTGGATGCTTTTGTGCGCTATGTCCGGGGAGACGAAGGTACAAAGGTTGTGATTGAATACGAGAGAGACGGCAAAACCGATGTGGCAGAGGTCACAAGGGCAAAGGTGTCTGTTCCAAGTGTAAGTTACAAGATGCTGGGGGATGGCATCGGCTATGTAAATATCACTGAATTTTCCAGCAATACTAAGGAGCAGTACGATAAAGCTATGAAAGATTTACAGTCCCAGGGTATGAAGGCAGTGGTATTTGACCTGCGATTTAATGGGGGCGGATTGGTGGATTCCGTTACGGAGATTTTGGATGAAATCCTGCCGGAGGGAACCACGGTTTATATGAAGGATAAAAAGGGAGAGCGGACGGATTATACCTCTGATGCCGAGCATTATCTGGATATGCCGATTGCTGTTCTCACTTCAAAGAATACCGCCAGTGCTGCTGAGATTTTTGCCGGAGCCATTCGAGATTTCCAGTATGGTACTTTGATTGGTGCCACCACATATGGAAAGGGTATTGTGCAAACCACCATTCCGCTTTCTGATGGAAGTGCTGTAAAAATCACTATGGCTTCCTACTACACTCCAAAGGGAGAGTGCATTCACAAAAAAGGCATCAAGCCGGATATTGAATTAGAGTATCAGTTCCTGGGAGATGAAAACGCGGAATATGATGAGTCATTGGACAATCAGATTCAAAAAGCGGTGGAAGTTTTACAGGACAAAATCAAATAATAAATTATGAAAGAGGTGAATTCTGTGGTTGAATTAGATGCATTCAAGCAAAAGCTTCAAGCTTACCAAACTCCACTACAGGAAGTGAGGGATTCACTTTGACTTAGCAAATAAGTCAAAGAAAATCGAGGAGTTAGAACGAGAGATGGAGGCACCGGATTTTTGGAATGATGCCGCCGTGTCTACGAAAAAAATGAAAGAGTTGAAAAGCCTTAAGGATGATGTGGAAGTGTTTTCCCACCTTGAGGAACTCAAAGAAGAAATTGAAACTTATATCGCGCTGGGATATGAGGAAAATGACCCTGAACTGATACCTGAGATTCAGGATTTGATGGATGATTTTGAGAAGGAACTGGATGAACTTCGCATGAAGACATTGCTTTCTGACGAGTATGATGGAAATAATGCAATTGTTTCCCTTCATGCAGGAGCAGGTGGCACGGAAGCCTGTGATTGGGTTTCTATGCTGTATCGAATGTACACCCGTTGGGCAGCCGACAGGGGGTATGAGTTGGAACTGCTGGATTATCTGGATGGAGACGAGGCGGGAATCAAATCGGTTACCTTTCAGGTCAACGGCGAGAACGCTTATGGGTATCTGAAATCAGAAAAGGGAGTACACCGCTTGGTTCGTATTTCTCCTTTTAACGCGGCGGGAAAACGCCAGACCTCCTTTGCATCCTGCGATGTGATGCCGGAATTGGATGACAACATTGAGGTGGAAATCAATGATGAGGACATCCGAATTGATACCTACCGTTCCAGTGGAGCCGGTGGACAGCATATCAATAAAACCTCATCCGCTATCCGAATCACTCATTTCCCATCAGGGATTGTGGTGCAGTGCCAGAATGAGCGTTCCCAGCATATGAACAAAGATAAGGCTATGCAGATGTTAAAGGCAAAGCTTTATCTCTTACAAAAGGAAGAACAGGAGCGGCAGGCCCAGGGAATTCGTGGCGAGGTGACGGATATTGCCTGGGGAAACCAGATTCGCTCTTATGTGATGCAACCTTACACTATGGTTAAGGATTTGCGTACCGGATATGAAACGGGAAATGTGGATGCGGTTATGGATGGCGCATTGACTCCGTTTATGAACAGCTATTTGAAGTGGTTGTCCCTGGGATGTCCGGATCGGGGAACTATGGAGGAACCATAGAGATTTTTCGGGCGTAGCCCTTGCATAGGTAGTCTTATTATGATATTATCTTTCAGGTAAAAACAAATGTGTTTGCCAAAAAGACACTTGGAGGAGATATGTCAGATAAGACTACCTATTTTGTTTTAAAAGAAAAAGCAGTACCGGATGTTTTGCTCCGTGTTGTGGAAGCGAAGCGCCTATTGGAATCTGGACGGTGTCTTTCCGTACAACAGGCCACGGAACAGGTGGGAATTAGTCGTAGTTCTTTCTATAAATATAAGGAAGACATTTTCCCGTTTCATGAGAATGTGAAGGGGAAGACTATCACCATGGTGATTCAGTTGGAGGATGAACCCGGAGTGTTATCAGAGATTTTGCAGATTGTGGCCAGGTATCATGCCAACATTCTGACCATTCATCAGAGTATTCCTGTAAATGGTGTTGCATCTCTGACTTTGAGTGTGGACGTGTTACCGGAGACGGGAGACGTGTCGGATATGGTGCTGACTATGGAGCAGACCCAGGGAATACAGTTTGTAAAAATTTTAGCCAAGGAGTGAAAAAATGAAAGTTGCAATTATGGGATACGGAACCATCGGTTCAGGCGTAGCAGAGATTTTAGATGTAAACAAAGAGGTGATTGCCAAGAGAAGCGGCGAGCCTTTAGAATTGAAATATGTTTTAGACTTGAGAGATTTTGAGGGAGACCCAATCGCGGACAAGATTGTTCATGATTACAAGACCATTGTAGAGGACCCTGAGGTTGCTATTGTGGTTGAAACCATGGGTGGAGTGGAACCGGCATATACTTTTGTCAAGGCTATGCTTGAGGCTGGAAAACATGTCACCACATCCAACAAGGCATTGGTGGCAGACAAGGG
>JALELK010000088.1 GCA_022768745.1 Lachnospiraceae bacterium | reverse complement strand
TCCACTACCACAAAGCTGGCACTGGTGGACGATGACGGAAACCTGCTCTATTCTTTCTACAGCAGCAACAACGGAAGTCCGCTTTTAACTTCCATCCGGGCCATCCAGGATATTTATTCCAAGCTTCCCGAGGATGCCCACATTGTTCACTCCTGCTCCACCGGCTACGGTGAGGCTCTCTTAAAGTCGGCCCTTATGCTGGACGAGGGCGAGGTGGAAACGGTGGCTCACTACTATGCTGCCGCTCATTTTAATCCAGCGGTGGACTGTATCCTGGACATCGGTGGTCAGGATATGAAATGCATTAAAATCAAAGACCAAACCGTGGACTCTGTACAGTTAAACGAGGCATGTTCTTCCGGTTGCGGTTCCTTTATTGAAACTTTTGCAAAGTCCCTAAACTTTACAGTGCAGGACTTTGCAAAGGAGGCATTATTTGCCAAACATCCCATTGACCTGGGAACACGATGCACCGTGTTCATGAACTCAAAGGTTAAACAGGCACAAAAGGAAGGTGCTTCCGTCGCTGATATTTCCGCCGGACTTGCCTATTCTGTCATCAAAAATGCCTTGTTTAAAGTAATCAAGCTTACCGATGCGGCCGATTTAGGACAAAACATTGTGGTACAGGGTGGAACCTTCTACAACGATGCCGTACTGCGCTCTTTGGAAAAAATTGCCGGCATCAAGGTGGTTCGTCCTGATATTGCCGGCATTATGGGAGCCTTTGGTGCCGCATTGATTGCGAAGGAACGCTACGAGGATGCTCCCCGCACCTCAATGCTCACCATTGAACAGATTAACGAGCTGACCTTTGCAACGGAACTTTCCCGTTGCCCACACTGCAACAACCACTGTCTGCTTACCATTAACAAGTTCTCCGACGACCGTTCCTTTATTACCGGAAACCGTTGCGAACGGGGACTTGGTCTGGAGAAAAACAAGGAGAATATTCCTAACCTTTACGACTATAAATACAAGCGTCTGTTCCAGTATGAATCCTTGAAAAAGGACGAAGCACCAAGAGGCACGGTTGGACTTCCGAGAGTTTTAAATATGTATGAAAATTACCCTTACTGGGCAACTTTCTTTAAAGCTTTGGGATTTGCCACCACTCTCTCACCTCGTTCTACCCACAAGATATATGAGTTGGGCATTGATTCCATTCCAAGTGAGTCCGAATGTTATCCGGCGAAGCTTGCTCACGGACATGTACAATGGCTGATTAACAAAGGAGTAGACTTCATCTTCTACCCCTGTATTCCTTATGAGAGAAATGAATTTCCGGATTCAGATAATCACTATAACTGTCCGATTGTTACATCCTATGCGGAAAACATTAAGAACAATGTAGAGGACATTACAAGTGGAAAGGTGCGCTTCTTAAATCCATTTATGGCATTTACTTCCGAAGAAATTTTAACCAACCAACTGGTAAAGGTATTTGCCGGGGAATTCCCTGAAATTTCAGCGGCTGAAGTAAAAGCTGCTGCCCATCAGGCCTGGGAAGAACAAAATGCCTTCCGCCAGGATATGGCAGCCAAGGGCGAAGAGGTTCTTAAATATATGGAAGAAACCGGACGGCGGGGCATCGTTCTATGCGGTCGTCCTTACCACGTGGACCCCGAAATCAATCACGGTATTCCGGATATGATAACTTCCTACGGTATGGCCGTACTTACAGAAGACTCCATTGCCCACCTTGGCAATGTGGAACGGCCTTTGATTGTTATGGACCAGTGGATGTTCCACTCCCGTATGTACGCTGCCGCAAACTATGCAAAGAAACGTGACGATTTGGATGTCATCCAATTAAACTCCTTCGGTTGCGGTGTAGATGCTGTCACCACAGACTGCGTTGCTGATATTTTAAATGGCTCCGGAAGAATTTATACCTGCTTAAAGATTGATGAAGTAAATAACTTAGGTGCTGCAAGAATTCGTATTCGTTCCCTTCTTGCCGCTATCCGTGTAAGAGAACGCCGCAAGGTAAAACGCACCATCAAGCCGGCAAATTATAACCGTATCATCTTTACCGAGGAAATGAGAAAGAACTATACCATTCTCTGTCCTCAGATGTCACCGATACATTTTGAATTGTTGCAGCCCGCCTTCCAGGCATCCGGCTACAATCTGGTAATCCCTGATATTCCAACCAGGGATTGTGTGGACTTCGGTCTCCGTTATGTAAACAATGATGCCTGCTATCCTTCCGTTATTGTGGTTGGGCAGTTGATGGCGGCCATTGAATCCGGCGACTTTGATATGTCAAAAACTGCCGTTTTGATTTCCCAGACCGGTGGTGGCTGTCGTGCCAGCAACTACATTGGCTTTTATCGCAGGGCTTTGTCAAAAGCCGGTTATCCGGACGTCCCGGTGATTTCCCTCAACTTAAACGGTTTGGAGAAAAACCCCGGATTCAAGCTGACACCAAAGCTGATTCAACACGGTTTATATGCCCTGATTTTCGGTGACATTTTTATGCGTTGTGTCTACCGTGTTCGTCCTTACGAGGCAACACCGGGTTCTACCGATGCACTCCACGAAAAATGGAAGAAAAAAGTCATTGAATTTGTAACCAGAGACAGTTTCCTTTCTCACAAGGAATACAAAAAAATGTGTCGTGACATTATCCACGACTTTGATACCTTACCTATACTGGATATCAAAAAACCAAGGGTGGGCATTGTTGGAGAGATTTTAGTAAAATTCCATCCGGCGGCCAACAATCATCTGGCTGAACTTCTTGAATCCGAGGGTGCTGAGGCTGTAGTTCCTGATTTGACAGACTTTTTGTTATACTGCTTCTACAACACCAACTTTAAACATGAGAATCTTGGTGCCTCCAAGAAATCTATGGTTCTTTGCAATATGGGAATCAAATTCTTTGAGTGGTTGAGAAAAGAAGCAAGAGCTGCTTTTGAAGAAAGTGAACGTTTTACTCCTCCGGCATACATTGAGGAAACCGCTGCAAGAGCAAAACACATCGTATCTATAGGTAACCAGACCGGTGAGGGATGGTTCTTAACCGGAGAGATGCTGGAACTCATTCATGATGATGTGCCAAACATTGTATGTATCCAGCCTTTTGGATGTCTGCCAAACCACGTGGTAGGAAAAGGTGTAATTAAAACCATCCGCCACGAAAATCCAACGGCAAACATCGTAGCCATCGACTACGATCCCGGAGCATCCGAAGTCAACCAGTTAAACCGTATCAAATTGATGCTTTCAACTGCAAACAAAAATTTAAATAAAAAATAAACTCCTAGTTATTATCTTCCGTGTGGTTTTATGAACAGATTTGTATTCTGTTCATAACCACACAAAAAGATTAACTAGGAGTTTTTTATCTACAGATACCTCTGTTTGAATTCTTCCGCAGGGATTGGTTTGGAAAGCAGATAGCCCTGATACATATCACAATTTTTTTCCATCAGCTTAACTCTCTCCCGGTCTGTCTCCACACCTTCGGCGATAACACACATTCCCATATCATGACTCATCTCAATTACATAGGAAATCAATTTGTCCACCTTTTCATTTTTCATCTTCACAATGAAGGAACGATCCAGCTTCACTGTATCAATCCCCTCCAACGTAAGCATAGGAAAAGAAGAATATTCCGTTCCAACATCATCTAAGGAAACCCCAAATCCCAGTTCCTTCAGCCTTTTGATATCCTCTTCCATCCGCATATTGTCCATAGTCCGGCTGGACTCTGTGATTTCAAATTCCAGTTGTGCCCGCTGGAATTGGTACTTATCACATATTCCAACAATTTTTTGAATATAATTATTCTCAGCCATAGTGACCCTTGACATATTGACAGAAATTTTAAAATTCGTGTTTCCCTTTTCACAAAGGGATTGTAAAAATTTACAAACCTCTTCCAGCATAAAAAAATCAATATAGTATATCAGTTTTTCACTCTCCAGCTGAGGAACAAACTCATAGGGAGCAATGACTTCACCGGAGGCAGATATCTTTCTCACCAGAGCCTCCGCTCCTACCACCTTTTGATTTTCAATATTGGACTTCGGCTGAAGAAACATGTGATAACAACCATTCTCCAAATCACTGAGAAGTGAACCCATCATCTTGGTCCGATGTTTGGATTCCAGAGTACGCTCCTCCTCATAAAACTTTTGCTTTTCCAGATACATAAGCTGCTCGGCCTGAGATACCCGCCGCTTAATATCCGAAACAGTATCCTTCCATATATATCCAATACTGGCGATATTATCCATCTGCTTGGCCTGTTCGGTAACATCCTTCATTCGTTGAAAGAATTTATCCTTCCCAATGTCAGAAACCACAACCACAAATTCGTCTCCACTGATTCTGAAAACTCTTTCCGGTCCAAATTCTGTTTTTAAAAGATTTGCAAATTTACAAATCATATTATCTCCATAAAGATGTCCCAAAGTATCATTTATATGTTTTAATCCATTGACATCCGCAAATGCCACCCCCACCTGAAACAGCTTGTTCTGCCTGCACTCTTCAATAAACTGATTGTAATAATTCCGGCTTCTGGTTCCCGTTAAGGTATCATAATAACTCAGGTTTAATAAAATCTCGTGGCTCTCGCTTATTTCCCTTTTCCGTATTTCATCCTCCGTTACATTTTGGAAAGACACATAGTAATTTCTCTGTTTTCCCATTCCCGGTTTTGAACAACAAGACGAAAAAATCCAGATGGGTCTTTCCTCTGTAGATCCCCTGAGACGGAAGGTACAATTCGAGATTCCCTGAGTTTTACTTTCCTCCAGCATTTTTGTCACCAGATGGATATCTTCATCCTCACAAAAGCAATAAATACTTTGTCCAAATAAAAGCATCAACTCTTCCTGACTCCAATTCCGGTGTTTTCCGTCCAATTCTCTTCCCACATTGTTGGAAAACTCAACCAGCGGCTGATTTACGGCAATAATCGATGTCTTTTTTTCCTCATCCATAGCAAAAATCAATAACCCTATGGGAATGGAATTCACAATATCCGACCACTTGTTTTCCGAAAGTCCCAGCTGATTATTTGCGGAAACATACTCCTGTATATTGGTAACCGAAATAAATATGTAATCCTCTTTGTTGTAGGCACTCTCTTTGTAATGACCTAAGAACCAACTGGCATTTTTCTGTTTGTCCACCAGACGAAATGACCAGTCCTGAGTCTCATCAAGATCCATCCGCCTTATGGCATCCAATACCTTTTCCCGGTCCGCAGGATAAATAATCGTCCATAAATTCCGCCGCAAAATTGTCTCCAATTCGCTCCGGTCATATTCTAACAGCCTGCAAAACGCATCATTAAAAAAGGACAATTCCAGTTCTTCCTGTCCGGTCTTTTTTAAAACCAGTACTCCAACCTGAATCTGGTTCATCACGTAGTCGGTACCCCGTTTTACCTGATCATTAAAGTATATGTCCATGTTGTCATTCCCCCATAATACTCATAAAGCCTGTCTTTGGTTCATTATAGCACACTATATTTCACACCACTACATTTCTTTTGTAAAATATCTGTCAAAAGTTCTGCAATATGTGCCGCCGCTTCCACCGGAGGTGTTCCCACCCGGCTGATATTTGAAACCACCGTATATTCCGACTCTGACATATCCATCCTGGCATTGTAGGCAATATAGGCAGACATACTCTCCGAAGTCAAAAGTCCCGGTCTTTCCCCGATTAATACACAAGTGACTTTTGCTCCCAGGAGAGGTGCAATAATTCTTGCAGTGTTGACCCGGCAATATCGTACAAAAAACGGCGTTCCCACTGAAATATTCTGGCTTTTTAATTCTGCTTCAATGGCCGCATACAAATCGGGTACATTGGCTTCAATGGATGGGGCACACAATCCATCCCCAAAATAAATCTGCACATCTACATTGTGTTTGCAATGTTTTTTCAAAAAAGACTTCGTCTCCTCCGAAAAAAGTCTTCCCAGGTCCGGTCTCTTTAACATTTCCTGTTTGTTTTTGCACAAAGTCTGTACTTCAAAAACCCCTAACTTTTTTACAACTTCATCCGGCACCTCTTGAAAAACCGCATCATTGGCCGCTGCATGGTCTCGTAAAAAGGAAAGGTATGCACTTGTTGTATATCTGGCACCGACATGAGAAATCCCGATTCGCGCCGGTGTGGTCTTTTTCCAAGCCTGTAGTTGCTCTGAATTGCTATATTTATTCTTTTCTACCTGAAACATTTTTTCACCTTTTCCCCTTATACTCTCTTGCATTCCTTCCATGTCCATCTTTTATTCATCTGGCAAAAATTGTAGGGTCTCCAAAATGAGTCCCCGGTTTTCCATCAACCCAGATACCTTTTTCTTTCAGCCAATCTGCAAACTCCGGTAT
>JALELK010000091.1 GCA_022768745.1 Lachnospiraceae bacterium | reverse complement strand
ATCTTATACATTGAATCGTTGTATGAAGCATGCCAGAGGAAAATATTATGCAAGAATGGATGCGGATGATATTTCGAAAGAAAATCGATTGGAAAAACAATTTCTTTTCCTGGAAAGTCATCCGGAGTATTCGCTTGTGGGGTGCAATGCGGAATTCATAGACGATCAGGGTGTGTGGGGAAAACGATTGATGATAGAAGTGCCACAGAAGAAAGATTTCCTGAGAACATCAGTTTTTATTCATCCAGCGATACTTATTCGAGCTGAAGTTATGCAGAAACTAGGTGGATACTCTACAGAAACCTGTGCATTGCGGACGGAGGATTACGAATTGTTTATGCGCTTGTACGCAGCCGGAGAGCGTGGATACAATTTGCAGGAATTCTTGTTTCAATATAGAGAGGATGCACATGCTTTTTCCAAGCGAAAATATCAAAATCGTGTCAATGAGGCAAAAGTGCGGTATCGTGGATTTCGAGCACTGGGCATATTAAAAGGAAATTGGAAGTATGTGATAAAACCCTTGATAGCGGGAATGATTCCGGCAAAACTTATGCAGAAACGTCGGAAAAAACAATTTGGAGCATAGAAATAGATGATAGGAATTGTAATTTTAAATTATCGGAACTGGGATGATACTCTTCGTTGCGTGCGGAGTATATGGAAAAATCCGCCAAAAGAATCTTTTCAGATTATTTTGGTAGATAATGCATCTTCAAATATGCCGGAATATGATTTGGATGCAATGGTACAGCAGTATCAGATTCTATATATAAAGAATAAAGAAAATAAAGGTTATAATGCAGGAAATAATGTAGGCATCGCAAAAGCTCTGGAGCTTAAATGTGATGCCATCTTGATTTCAAACAATGATGTGTGTTTTGAAAGAGGATGCATTCAGGAACTGTATGATTGTGCACAGAAAAATCCACAGATTGGAATTGTAGGGCCTAAAATATTGGATCGCGATGGAAAAATACAAAAAAGTAACTTGTGTAGAAAGACCGGGATGAAGGAAAAATATCTGGTCAGAACTCGATTAAATGCTATTTTTCGACATTCTTACAAGACATACTTTGGTTTTGACCGGAATTATGATACAATGTATGAGGTGTATGCTGTGTTGGGATGCTGTTTTCTCATGACGCGGGCATGCGCAGAGACAGTTACACCTTTGGATGAACATCCATTTCTATATGAAGAAGAATTGATTTTGGGAATTACGATGGAAAAAGCTGGGTTTCGTACCGTGTATGATCCGGCAGCGGTGATTGAACATTTGCACGGGGGTAGTACGCAGCATGTAAGGGCATTCTCTTTTGCACATAATGTGCGAAGTGAGATTTATTATTGCAAAGAGTATTTGCACGCATCAGAGTGGAAAATTTTACCGCTGTATTGGTATCGGGTGATGCTTTATCTGTTTCGGTGCGTAAAATATGAAGATTTCCGGAAGCAGTGGGAATGGTTTTGGAAGATGACAAAGGAAGAATTGGATACATATTAGTGAAAGAATAAACGATGAATATATTGTATTTAGCACCAATTGCATATGAAGATTTGAGGCAACGTCCCCAATATATTGCAGAGCGGCTCGCAGAGAAGCATACGGTTGTTTATGTGGAACCGACAGTTCGTGCGGTGTCTTGTGTTTTGGGACGAGCAAAGGGGTATAAGGGACAGGTAAGAATAATTTCTAAGAACTTGACAATAGTTCGTTGTAATGGAACATTTGTTGCACCATTTCGATGGAGACCATATGATATTTTGAATATAGGAAGCATGGCTGAAAAAATTCAATTAAAAAAATATGTAGATACAGCAGAACTCATTCTGGTAGGATATGAGGGATGGACAGATATAATTTGGAAATGTAAGAATACAAAAATTATATATGACAAGATGGATGATAATGTTTTGTTGACACCGGAAATTTCTATAAAAAGATATTTACAGAAGGCAGAAACAAAATTGCTGAGGAAAATAACCTGCATGGTTGTAACTGCTCAGAAATTTGCAAAAGTGTATCAGGACAGGGTAAAACATATTTATTTGATCCCGAACGGAATAGACATTGATATAAAATCAAAGAATGAGAAAAAGAAAAGCGACGAAAAAAATAAGGTGTTTGGTTACATTGGAATGATATCAGAATGGTTTGATATGGAAGCGTTGAAGGTTATTGCAGAACAGAAAAATATTTCTGTTGATATGGTTGGACCATGTAATATTGAAAAATATGATAAACAAAATGTATTCTATGAAGGATGTATACCAAAAGATGAGGTTGGAAATAAAATTCAAGAATTTGATGTCTGCTTGTATCCTTTTAAAAAGGGAGAATTATTGGATACGATCAATCCGGTAAAAATATATGAATATTTAGCAGAAAATAAACCGGTAATTGCTGTTGATAGTCTTGAAACAAGAAGATTTGGAACGTTGGTTTATAGGTATCATAATTATAAGGAACTAAAACAATTGTGTAATATGGAATTAAAAAAACCTTTTGAAACAGAGACAGAATGCATGAATTATATAGAAAAGAATAGCTGGGAAGAAAGAACAAAACAATTTGAAAAAATTTTGGAGGAACTGTAAAGATGAAAGTGATGAGTGTATTTGGAACTAGACCAGAGGCAATTAAAATGTGTCCTTTAGTTTTAGAAATAGAAAAACATCCAGAGATTGAAAGTGTTGTATGTTTGACAGGGCAACATAGAGAGATGCTGGATCAGGTAATGCAGATTTTTGGCATTAAGGCACAGTATGATTTAAATATTATGCGACCGAAGCAGACTTTGACAACAATTACTACGAGTGTATTGAAAAAAATGGAAGATGTTTTAACGAAAGAAAAACCAGATATTGTATTGGTACACGGCGATACTACAACTTCTTTTGTTGTCGCATTGGCGGCATTTTATCAACAGATTCCTGTAGGACACGTAGAGGCGGGGTTACGTACATATAATAAATATTCTCCATTCCCAGAGGAAATGAATCGGAATTTGACCGGAAAAATTGCTGAATTACATTTTGCACCTACAGTAAATAATAAAAATAATCTTGCAAAAGAAAATATTACAGAAAATGTTTTTGTTACAGGAAATACAGTTATTGATGCTTTTAAAACAACTGTAAAACAAAATTATCAATATAGAGAGCCAGATTTACAGAAAATCAACATAAATGGAAAAAGATGTGTTTTAATGACTGCACATAGGAGAGAAAATTTAGGGCAGCCATTGCGAAATATTTGCAGTGCGGTAAAGAAACTTGCAACGAAGTATGCAGATTTAGAATTTATTTACCCGGTACATTTGAATCCAGTTGTACAGGAAACTGCGCATGAAATTTTAGATAATGTAAAAAATGTACATTTAATTCCACCAATTGATGTAGAAGATATGCATAATGTGATGGATCGTAGTTTTCTAGTAATGACAGATTCTGGTGGTCTGCAGGAAGAGGCACCGGCATGTGGAGTGCCAGTGCTTGTTTTACGTACAGAAACTGAGAGGCCAGAGGCTGTAGAAGCTGGTACTGTAAAAGTGGTTGGAGTTGAACAAGAAGATATTGTACGGGAAGCAGAGATATTAATAAATAATAAGGAGGCATATGAAAAAATGGCAAAGGCAGTAAATCCTTATGGGGATGGACATGCAAGTGAAAAAATTGTGGAGTGTTTATTGGAGTGGAAAAACAATGATAAGTAAAATTAAAGAAATATATGAATATAGAGAAATGATTGCAAGTATGATACGAAGAGATTTGAGGGGGCGATATAAAGCATCTGTTTTAGGTTTTTTATGGACATTTTTAAATCCGCTTTTTCAGTTGTTTATCTATACGATGGTCTTTTCGGTTATTATGAGAGCTAATATTGAGGACTTTTATATATATTTATTCATTGGTTTGGTTCCTTGGAACTTTTTTAGTGCATCACTTGCAGGAGGGGCTTCGTGCGTTGTAGCACAAGAAAATTTGATTAAAAAAATATATTTTCCACGATTAGTTTTACCCATTACATATGTTACAAGTGCTTTGGTAAATATGTTATTAACTTTTATAATTATTTTTGTTGTATTAATATTTAGTGGACATGGTATAAACGTATTGGCACTTTGTTTTTTACCTATTGTTTTTTTTATTGAATATGTTTTGGCATTGGGAATATGCATGTTAACATCTGCACTGACAGTGTATTTTCGAGATTTGGAATATATTTTAAATATTTTGGCTATGGCATGGATGTATTTATCACCTATTATGTATACCACTGAAATGGTCCCAGAAAATTTAAGATCAATATTTAAGTTAAATCCATTAACTGCAATTATAGAGGCATATCATGAAATTTTATATTATAAAATGATTCCACAAATAAGTACATTGGGTAGTGCTATAATATGGGGAATTGTTTTTCTAATTGTGGGAGTTTTTACGTTTGAAAAACTTCAGAAAAATTTTGTGGAGGAGTTGTAAAATGCAAGTTGGTAATGCAATTGAAGTTCATGATATAACTAAACGTTTTAAAGTATATTATGATAGAGGAAAAACTTTAAAGGAGCGTTTGATTACTCCTGGAAGAAATAAGGCAGAAACGAGACAGGTATTAAAAGGAATCAGTTTTGATGTAAAAAAAGGCGAAGCAATTGGAATAATTGGAAAAAATGGTTGCGGAAAAAGTACAACTCTTAAATTGCTGACAAGAATTATATACCCGGATTCTGGTAGTATTGAATTAAATGGGCGAGTTTCAAGTTTGTTGGAATTGGGAGCAGGATTTCACCCGGATATGAGTGGCAGAGAAAATATTTATCTTAATGCAGCGATTTTTGGATTGACACATAGGGAAATAGAAGAAAAAGTTGATGAGATAATTAACTTTTCTGAACTAGAAGATTTTATAGAAAATCCAGTGCGTACATATTCATCAGGTATGTATATGAGATTAGCTTTTGCAGTTGCTATTAATGTTAGGGCAGACATTCTTCTAATTGATGAGATATTAGCAGTTGGAGATGTTAGTTTTCAAACAAAATGTTTCGAAAAACTTAAAGAAATAAAGGCGAGTGGTACAACGATAGTAATTGTTTCACATTCATTAGGACAAATTGAACAAATTTGTGATAAATCAATTTGGTTAGAAGAGGGACGAATAAAAAAAGAAGGTATTTCGAAATTTGTGCATGAAGAGTATTTAGCAGCAATGGAAGATAGAAGATTAGACCAAATTGTTAAAGAAAAAGAAAATGAGATTATAAAGAATAGTAAGGATGAGATAACAAAAGATAACGAACGGATAACGGAGAAAAAACAAGATAAAATTAAATTACAACCTAATTGGTGTATAAATGCTATAAGGTCAGGAAATAGAAAGATATTGTTTTCAAAAGTTGAATTAAGAAATCAGGATAACCGAGAAACTATGATCTTTGATACAGGAGATTGTTTGATTGTTCATATGGAGTATAAAACAAACTATGAAAATATTGAAGGGAATTTTGGTGTTGGAATAAACAGGGATGATGGGGTATATTGTTACGGAACAAATACTTTAATCGAATTTAAAAGAATGATTAAAGTAAAACAAAGTGGGGTTATTGAAATGAAAATACCAAATTTAACATTATTGCCGGCAAAATATATATTGGATGTAGCAATTCATACAGAGGATGAAATACCAATTGATAGGATTCATCATATTTTGGAATTTCAAATAAGGTCAAATAAAAAAGATTTTGGAGTTGCTCGATTAGAAAATGAGTGGAAAGGGACAGATATAGGAGAAATTAAATGATTAATAGTGAAGAATATTGGGATGGATTATATTCACAAGAAGAACAAAATAATCAGAGAGAAAAACAAACAGAATTTTTTATAAATCTTGTTTTGGAAAATTTACCAAGATGGATTACGGAAGATATACAAGATGAACATATGTCAATCTGTGATGTGGGATGTGCGGAAGGTACAGGAACGGAATTATTAGCTAAGCAATTTCAAAACAGTCAAGTGACAGGAATTGATTTTTCATCAAATGCAGTAAAAGTGGCAAAAATCCGACATCCGCTTTGCAAATACATTGTGGGAGATATTAAGAATCTAAAAGGGGAATATGATATTGTATTTTCTTCAAATGTGTTGGAACATTTTTGGCATTCAAAAGATGTACTCGAAAAGATGATAGTTAAAGCAAAAAAATATTGTATTTTATTGGTTCCTTTTAGAGAATATTATACAGTACCAGAACATGCTACGTATTTTGATTTCCAATCATTTCCGTTGGAAATACAAAAAAAATATAAATTATGTTTTTATAAGCCGATGACTATGCAAGGAGAAGCTATTCAATATTGGTTTGGAGAGCAAATATTAGTTATATATGGAAAAAATGATTATATTCAAGAAAAAAAATTGACACTTAAAAATTTATATAATGGATATGTTGAGGAACGTACAAAATTAATTCAACAATATGACGAAAAAATCAAACAGTATGAAAAGAATAAAGAAGTTTATTGTGAGCAAATAGCTGAAAGAACAGCACAACAAATAAATAACCTTAAAGAAACGGCTGAAAAAAAGCAGAAACAAATTATAGAATATCAAGAGAAAATTGAAAATTTTGATCATCTGATTGAAAAAGTAATAGGTGAAAAAGAAGAAAAATTAGAAGAATATAAACAAAAAATTGCGGATATGTCCGTTGATTATAATTCAGTTACAGAGGCGATCGGTCGCATCAATGAAACACAACAATCAAGGGTTTACAGAATGTCATTGATGTTTAGACGATTTTATGTTCAATGTATTGCAAGTAAGGATAAAAAAGAATTTTTTAAATGGTTTTTTTCGAAAATTTTTCATCGGGAATATTTAGGTGTGCAACTTAATTATTTTGATTATTTGGAAAGTGCAAAAAATAGACTTAAGGTTATTAAGCCGCATATGGAAGAGTTAGGATTAAGTAATATAAGTAGTGAATATGGATTGAAAAGAAAGGATATTAATAAAACAGTGATTATTTTTGCGTCAGTTCCTTTTTATGATGTTGGGGGAGGACAGCGTTCTGCACAATTGGCAAAAACATTTAATGAATTAGGATATATTGTTCATTATATCTATGGCTTTGAGTGTAGTGAAGAAAATGTTCCAGATATGTATATACCAACTTCAACACATAATTATATTGACACAATCAATTTAGAGTGGTACAAAAATGCAATAACTAAAGACACAATTATCATATTTGAGATTCCATATAGTAAGTTTGAACCATATTTAGAACTTGCAAAGCGTTTTGGACAGCATGTTGTTTATGAACATATTGATAATTGGGATTCAAATCTTGGCACTATGTTTTATAATGAAAATGTGTTTAGAAAGTTTCTCAATATGTCAGATATGATAACTGTAACAGCAAAAATGTTAGGTGAGAAAATAAAAAAAATGACAGACAAAAAATATTACTATTTGCCTAATGCTGTAAATATTAACATTTTTGAGCCAGGAAAAGAATATGCTTGTCCAAAGGATTTGAATATTGGGAAAAACAAGACATTATTGTATTTTGGATCTCTTTGGGGTGAATGGTTTGATTGGGAAAAAATAATATATGTCGCTGAAAAGTGTAAGGACATTACCATTAATTTGATAGGGGATTATTCTGGAATAAAAGATAAAATAAATACGTTACCCAATAACATATATTTTTTAGGCTTAAAAAAACAGACAGAATTACCTGCTTATTTGCAAAATGCGGATATAGCTATTTTACCTTTTAAAAATTGTGAAATTGGAAAATATGTTTCTCCTTTAAAGATATTTGAATATATTGCAATGAACAAAAAAGTGCTTGCTACTGAATTGGATGATATTCAAAATTATCCAAATGTTCATGCCTCTGATAGTAAAGAGCAATGGGTTGAGATTGTGAATAGAGATGATGAAATAGTTGAAACCGATGATTTTATTGCAAAAAATAATTGGTACTCTAGATGCGCAGAAATAATAGAAGAATTTAATGCGATAAAGAAAGAATTCCCGGAAATTTCTGTTGTTGTTTTGAATTACAATAATAAAAAGGTAATTGAAAGATGTGTAAGAACTTTATTAGCTCATAATAAAAGATATTCATATGAGGTGATTGTAGTTGATAATGGAAGTTCAGACGGCTCCTATGAACTTCTTGAACAAAAATATGGTAAAAAAATTAAATTAATAAGAAACGAAGTAAATGGATGTTCATCTGGCAGAAACTTAGGCGTAAAGTATGCCCGAGGAGAATATATTTTGTTCTTGGACAGTGATCAATGGGTTGTAAGTGATTATTGGCTTGATTCTGCACTTGCTTTACTCGAAAATAACGTAACAATTGGTGCTGTGGCATGGAATGCTGGATGGTTTGAAAAAGGAAAAACATATGGACCAATAGTAGATTATTCACCTAATAGAGCAATTGAAAATGCTAATATTTGGTTTAGAACAGATATTGCATATTTGGCTACTAGTGGTTTTTTGATGAAAAAAGATTTATTTGAAAAAGTTGAAGGATTTGATGAATTTTATGATCCTACATGTTTTGAAGATACAGATATCTCTTTAAAAATAAGAAATGAAGGATATGAAATTGCATATTGCCCATACATGGCAATTATGCATTTACCACATCAAACAACTCAATCAGGTAGTGAAAAACACACGCAGTTGATGGAACGAAATGGTGAATATTTTTGGAATAAATGGGTGAGTAAAAATGAAAAATTATTGGAGTATTATAAAAAATAAAAAAAGTTGGTTTAAAATAGTAGGAATCCTATTTTTCCTAGGATTAATTGAGCCTGTGAAAAAATCTCTGTAAATTAGACAATACAAAGGTCTTCTATGATAAAATATTAAATCATAGGAGGC
>JALELK010000077.1 GCA_022768745.1 Lachnospiraceae bacterium | reverse complement strand
TTTGTAATGGGAATGCTTAGTTATGTATTGGTCAGCATATTGATGATATTTAAAATCCGAAGAATACCACAGAGCGAAGCCCTGAAAAATGTAGAGTAAAAGGAAAACTTGAAAAAAAAAACGGTATATGTTATACTTCTTTAAGTTGTGACAAAATATTAGATTTGATTTTTATTTATGGAGGTTTGTTATGGCTGTATTAAAGACAGTACTTATGGTTATATTTACTATTATATGTGTGGCTATTACCGTTATTATTCTTCTTCAGGAAGGTAAATCAGCAGGACTTGGTTCGTTAAGCGGACAGTCTTCAGAGACATACTGGAGCAAGAACAAGGGTCGTTCCAAAGAAGGGGTTCTAATTAAAGTTACCAGTGTTTTGGTATTACTTTTCTTTGTGATTGCGGCTGTGTTAAACGTCGGAAAGTTTTAAGACTATGGAAGTGAGAGCCATCGTGTATACGGTGGCTTTTCTTTTTATCTTCACAGATATGCAGGAAAAGAAACAATGAGGTTTATATGAATAAAGAACAGTTTGAAAAAAAGAAGAATACAATATATGGTTTGCTTTGTGATGATTTGTATGTTCCTATGAGAACCAAGGAAATTGCAATGCTTTTGGACATTCCCAAAACCAGAAGAGAGGAATTACAGGAAGTGCTGGATGCTCTGGTGGATGAGGGGCTGGCTGAGGTATCAAAAAAAGGAAAATACCAGAAAGCAAAGAAAGTGTTCTTGCAGGGAAAATTTACCAGCCATGCCAAGGGTTTTGGTTTTGTGACGGTAGAAGGAGAAGACGAGGATTATTATATTCCGGAGAAATATGTGGAAAATGCTTTTCATGGAGATGAAGTCCGGATTGAACTTTTGCCAAATTCCAAAGGAAAACGCAAGGAGGCAAAGATTGTTGAAGTGCTTTCCCATGATATTTCTACCGTGGTGGGAACTTATGAAAAAGGAAAGAATTTTGGATTTGTGATCTCAGACAATGCCAGAATCACCCAGGATATATTTATCCCACAGGGGAAAGATATGCGGGCGGTTACAGGGCATAAGGTGGTTTGTCAGATTACCAGTTACGGGAAAGAAAACAAAAGCCCGGAGGGAGTCATTACCGAAATTTTAGGTCATGAAAATGATCCGGGAGTGGATATTATGTCCATTGTAAGAGGCTTTGATTTGCCCACAGAGTTTCCGGAAAAGGTGTTGAACCAGGCAGTTCGGGTGGCAAATGAGGTCTCAGAAGCGGATATGGCAGGCAGACTTGATTTGCGGGATGTGCAAATGGTTACCATTGATGGGGAAGATGCCAAGGATTTGGACGATGCCATTTCCATCTGTAAAAAAGGAGAGGTGTACGAACTGGGAGTGCATATTGCGGATGTATCCAATTATGTGCAGGAGAGAAGTGCACTGGACCAGGAGGCTTTAAAACGTGGTACCAGTGTATACCTTGTTGACCGGGTGATACCTATGTTACCTCATACCCTGTCCAATGGAATTTGTTCTTTAAACGCCGGGGAAAATCGTCTGGCGCTTAGCTGTATTATGACCATAGACGGCAAGGGCAACGTGGTGGACCATACCATTGCGGAGACCGTGGTAAACATTGACAGACGTATGAGTTATACCTCGGTAAAGAAAATCTTAGAGGATAAGGATCCCCAGGAAATAGCAGAATACAAAGAATTGGTTCCTATGTTTGAACTGATGAGAGAACTTTCTGATATTCTCAGAAAAAAACGTATGAAGCGGGGATCCATTGATTTTGATTTCCCTGAGACAAAGATTATATTGGATGAAGCGGGACGACCGGTAGAAATCAAACCTTATGATCGGAATGTGGCAACGAAAATCATTGAAGACTTTATGCTGATTGCTAATGAGACTGTGGCAGAGCATTTTTATTGGCAACAGACACCATTTTTGTACCGTACTCACGGTGTGCCGGATGGAGAAAAAATCAGAAAACTGGCTACTTTTATAGGAAATTTTGGTTATACCATTAAAGGTGGAACAGACGAGGTTCATCCAAAGGAATTGCAAAAACTGTTGGGAAAAATACAGGGAACTCCGGAGGAGGATTTTATTTCACGACTAACTCTTCGGTCTATGCAACAGGCAAAGTATACAGTGGATTGCACGGGACATTTTGGACTGGCGGCAGATTATTATTGTCACTTTACCTCCCCCATCCGCAGGTATCCGGATTTGCAGATTCATCGTATCATTAAGGAAAATTTAAGAGGCCGTTTTGATGAAAAACGAAGGGAGCACTATGAATCCCTACTTCCGGTGGTGGCTACAGAAACCAGCCGTTTGGAACGGAGAGCGGATGAAGTGGAGCGTGAAGTGGATAAGCTGAAAAAAGTACAGTATATGACGGCACACATCGGAGAAGTGTTTGAGGGAATTGTCTCCAGTGTTACCGGTTGGGGGCTGTATGTGGAATTGCCCAATACCATAGAAGGCTTGGTTCACATTTCTACCATAGAGGGAGATTACTATCATTTTGTAGAGGAGACCTATGAACTGATAGGTGAACGCACCAATCGACATTATAAACTGGGACAGAGTGTTAAGGTTATGGTTGAGGCTTGCGATACTATGGCCAGAACCATTGATTTTAGTTTGGTGGAGGATGAAGATGAGTAAAGAGGGAAAAAAACTCATTGCAAACAACAAAAAAGCATATCACGAGTATTTTTTGGAAGAAAAATATGAAGCTGGGGTGGAGTTGCATGGCACAGAGGTGAAAGCACTCCGTATGGGAAAGTGTAGCATAAAGGAAGCCTTTGTCCGGATTGAAAACGGTCAGGTTTTTATTTATCAGATGCATATTTCACCTTATGAGAAAGGAAATATTTTTAACCGGGATCCTTTGCGCCCTAAAAAGCTGTTGCTTCACAAGGATGAAATCAGAAAATTGCAGGGAAAGATAGCGGAAAAAGGTTATACACTGGTTCCTGTGGAAGTATATTTTAAGGGAAGTCTTGTGAAGGTGGAGATTGCTTTGGCAAAGGGTAAAAAACTTTACGACAAGCGGGCTGATATTGCCAAGAAAGATATGCGAAGGGAAGCAGAGCGAGAGTTTAAAGTGAGAAATTTATAAAATTATACCAAGGGTTTAGTGGCGCTATGCCACAAACTCTGTTATAATAAATGCGGAAATGGGAGATAACCATTTCTTTACAATGAAATATGGGCTAGTAAAGGTTTCGACGGGGAATCTGCAGCTGGAGAAGCGAGTCGTATGGCGATGCGTCAAATGGCCAAATTAAAATTAAACGCTAACGAAAATTTAGCTTACGCTGCCTAATTTCGGCAGTAGTCTGACCTAGGGCACTCACACCTTAGGAACCAGGCTTCATCTATGTGAGAAACGACACTTGCAAAGCTTTGAGTTTGTGGGCGTATTATGAAGCTACTGAAATCATTCGGTTGTTTGTTCCTGAATGGTAGAGGGAATGTTTAAGGATAAACTACACTCGTAGAAGGACAGGGAATTTTTCTTCGGACACGGGTTCGACTCCCGTCTAGTCCACTTTGTGCAAACCGAGTCGAACACTATCGGGTAGGTTGCTAATGTCGAGAGAGTGGTTGTTGTCAGTATAATTGTAGGCGATAACTACTCTATCTTTATATAACACAATTTTATTAATAAAAACATCTATTAATGTTTTTTGAAATTCCTCAGCTTCAATATCTCCGGAGCGAAACTTCTCAAACCAAAAGATAATATGATCTTTAGTAAGTTTTCTGTTAGCACGCAGCTCTTCAATGGCAATAGTCTGTTTAAGGGAAGCTCTTTTGTTTTCCAGATCTAATAAACGATCTTTAGTTGTCTCCGTAAATATGCCGGCTTCAATTGCTTTTAGAATATTAGAAATAGACTTCTCTGTTTCTTTAAGAGAAGCTCTGGCAGATATCAAGATATGTGATTCCGGCTCATTGTCCTGGAGGGTTATTATTTCATCAGCAATAGTTTCAATGACTTCATCTGTCAGCACATCGTATTTTGTGTGCATTAAAACAAATTGCTCTAACCATTCTTTGCGGAAAGGAATACTATTACATTCACTTTTTTTGCTCTTTTTTCCATGACATTTATAATAACGATATATAGTACCTGTTTTGCTTGTTCCACTTTCGCCAGAATAATTACTTCCACAAATGCCGCAAATGGTCTTCCCTGATAATATAAAACTTACGTTATCAACTTTGCGAGTGGCAGCATATTTGTTCTCCTCTATGCGTTTCTGGACGCGAGAGAAGGTATCTACATCTACGATAGCAGGAATTGCTCCCTCGATAACATTTCCGGCATAT
>JALELK010000076.1 GCA_022768745.1 Lachnospiraceae bacterium | reverse complement strand
TTCCACTGTGGCCCGTGCCACAATCCGTTAAACAACCATACCGGGAAAAGGGCAATGGCAGAGCCCACAAGTTTTGTAAGATATTTTCCCACATGCTTTTTCCCGAATTTATTCCACTTTTTCATCAGGGGAGAAACAGATACCGGGTAAAAAACGTAGGTTTTAAACCACACACCTAAAGTCATATGCCATCTGCGCCAAAACTCCGCTGCACTTTTTGAGGCAAAGGGTTGATTAAAGTTTTCCGGCAAAGTAATTCCAAACAGAGTACCGCTTCCTATGACAATATCCATGCATCCTGAAAATTCCATATACAGCTGCAAAGTGTAGGATACTGCTGCCACAGCAATCATCACTCCGTTGTAATTTTGATAATGTCCGAATATTGCTTCCACCACCCGATACAAGCGGTCTGCAATAATCATTTTCTTAAACAGGCCCCACAGTATCCGGATGCAACCATTGGCCAGGTTTTCCGACCGCAATCCCTTTCCTTCAAAAAGGCTATCTGCCGTCTGGGAATACAGGGCAATGGGTCCCTCCATAATCTGCGGAAAGAACCCTAAAAACAGGGCAACTTTTCCCGGGTGATGTTCCGCTTTTATTTTGCCCCAATACACATCTGCCATATAACCAATTGCCTGTAATGTGTAAAAGGAAATGCCGATGGGAACCAGCAGTTTTTTTGCCGGCAACACGGCTCCCTGCCCCACAGCACCCAACAGTACATTCACATTTTCCGCAAAGAAATTGTAGTATTTCAGATAACCCAAAACACCAAGAAGTCCCAACACTCCTAAGGTAAGCACTCTTTTTTCTTTCTTTTTCTGTTCCTTTTTCTGTTCTCTGGACAGCCCCTTTTCTCCTGCCTTTATCCGCTCCAGCCATAGACCGATGCCATAGGTATAAAGGGACGTTCCCATCAAAAACACCACCAGCCATTTGCTGAAACTCCAGAAAAACACATAGCCTGCCAACAGCAGGGTACACCACCGTTTTGTCTTTGGTGTCAACTGATAAGCAATCAGAACCAGTGGTAAAAAAACGAACAGATACGGAACCTCATGATAAGCCATTTTAATTCTCCTGTAATCTGGTAATCATCTTCCACATTGCTTCCACGGAATTAAAATTCTCCGGAACAATCTCAGAAGCTTCAATCTCAATATCAAAAGTATCTCCCAACTCTGCCACCAAAGAGATTACCCCAAAGGAATCCAAAATCCGGCGGTCAATCAGCCCCTGCTCATTCTTCCAATCCACAGTATCATCAATGTCCTCTAAAATCTCCAATAATTCTTCCATTTCTTTTCTCCTTTTCCTTATATATCTTTTATCATTTGGTGTCTCTCATATTTATAACGTAAGTGTCCTTGCGTTTCCGCGCCAGACGAAAGCCGGTTTGTTCGCTGTACATAATCACATTAGGAAGAATGTGACTTAGGAATAGTGCCATTCCCTCCGTCACAGAATATGCTCCCGTATTTTCAAATACCAGAACACTTCCCACCTTTAAATCCGGGATGCTGATGTTTTGAACCAGCACATCGTTTCCGGTGCAGAGTTCCCCGCATATGGTCCATACCTGGGCTTCCTCCGACACAGGTGTGGGAAACACCTGTAGCTTTGGGTGATACATGCCGCGAATCTGTCCGTCATAATTCATTTGGTGCATTCCCCCATCCACAATGCAGTAATTGATGTCCTTATTTCTTTTGGTATCTTTTACCGTAGTGAAATAATAACCTGCGTTGGCAACAAAGGCTCTGCCCATTTCCAAAGTGACTTTCCCCTTCCACTGCATAGAGTTCAAATTCTCTGCAACCTTTTGTAACTCCTCTAATCGGCAATCCTCCTGTCCCACAAAATAAGGGACTGCCAAACCGGGACCATATTCCAATTCCGGCATAAGATAGGATGTTTTCTTTTTGAGGTTCATCATAAAATCATCCAGATACTGCAGTTCCTTTTCTATCTTTTTCATCTTCTTTTGTGTTCCGGAAAAATAATGAATTCCCCGCAAATCCAGTTGATTTCTCTCCAGTTCCAACTCCACAACATTGCACAGGGTCTCCTCGTCCATACCAAACTGATTTCCACTGGTAAGTCGAAGATACACAGAGATTCTCTTTCCATGGCGAGTTGCCCAATCACTGATGCAAGCGTACTGGCTGAGAGATTCTATGGTGTACGCTGCCCGGTCCTCACATTCATTTAAAATGTTCCACAGCTCACCCCAATTTTTCAGCACACCAGAAATCAATAGCTTTTCAGCCGGAATCGACAGTGCCCGGCAAATCTGGTATTCACCGTAGGAGCAAACCTCAATACGATTTACCTCTTTTGAGAGAGCTTCCATCAAAAAGGGATTGGCTTTCATGGCATAACAGAGTTGAACAGATTTCCCCAAAATCCCGTAGAATTCTCGGACATTTTTTCGGACCCTATCCTCATCAAACACATACCCCGGTGTCTCGTATTGCAAAATTACTTCTTCCAAGTCTTCTGTCTTCATACCTGCGTTTCCTCCCACAGTTCTTTGAAATACTTCCTGTCTGTCTTTCCATTTTTGTTCAACGGAAAATTCTCCGTATAAATAAATTTCCTGGGAATCATATACACCGGCACCTGTTTTTTCAGTTCCCGTCGTATCTCTCCTCCCTTGGCGTCTCCCATATAAAACGCCACAATCTGGTTTCTCTTTTCATCCATGAGACAACAACTGCGCTTCAACTGCGGCAAGCCGTTCATTGCCTGCTCGATTTCCTCCAGTTCAATGCGATGTCCCATATGTTTGATTTGAAAATCCTTCCGACCGGAAAAATACAAAAATCCATTCTCATCAAAATATCCCAAGTCTCCGGTACAATAGCAGCGGATACTCTCTCCATTTTCATCTGGGAGAAAGATGAATTTTTCTTTAGTTCCGGCACTGTTATGATAGTAGCCTATGGCCAGAGATTCTCCGGCGGAGCAAATTTCTCCTACTACCCCCGGTGTGGTGATTTTCTGTCTGCTCTCATCCAACAGAAAAACTTCTCTTCCCGGAAAAGCTTTCCCAATCGGCAGACGTTTTCCCTCTTCTGCCATTTCAGGGATTTTATAATAGGTACAATTACAGGTGATTTCCGATGGTCCGTATAAATTTACAAACTCCGCCTCCGGCAAAGCTCTTTGCCACAACTTTAACTGTCCTATAGGCATCACTTCACCGCTAAACATCACTCGCTTTACTTCATCAGGAATTTTGTACTTAAACCCTCCTAAAGAAGAGATAATGGTCAGGGCTGAAACCGCCCAGGTAAGGCTGGTGATATGACGTTCACATAAGAAATCCAACAACACCGCCGGTGTGGAAAACATCTCCCGGGGAATCAGTACCAAAGTTGCCCCGGTCATAACACTGCTATAAATGTCTTTTACGGAAACATCAAAGTCAAAGGGAGCCTGATTACCAATCCGGTCCGTATTGCGAAAGGAAAAGATTTCGGTAAAGTGACCGATGAAATCCATAACCGCTCTGTGACTTACCACAATGCCCTTGGGTGTTCCGGTGGAGCCGGAAGTAAAAATTCCGTACAAAATATCCTCTGCCGTTATCTGACTGCGACGCTCTGCCAACTTTTTTTCATCCGTTTTTCTTGCTTCCTCCCATAATTCCTTCAGCTCCATTTCTTTGCAATCTGTATCCACCTGCTGAAGAGATGCAGGCTGTGGGGTTTCCACAATCAAAAGCTTTGGCTGTAAAACTTCAAATATTTTTTCCAGACGCTCCTTCGGTTGCATGGGATCCACCGCCACATAAAACCCTCCTGCATAGAGCACTCCAAACATAGCCGTCAATGTCTTTACACTTTTTTCTGCCACAATGGCAACTCCCTCTCCATGGGAAATCTGTTCTTGTAACAAAGAACCTATCGCCTTTGCTTTTTCCTCCAACTGTTTCCAGGTAATGGTCTCGTTTTTATCCTCAACCGCTATTTTTTCAGGATACAAAGAAACCGTTTTTTCCAAGTAATCCAATATGCTGTCCATACTTTCTCCTTCACAAAAAACGTCACAACGAACTTGTTTCAACAAATTCATTGTGACGTTTTACCTATTAAGATTCAATGCACCAACACATTAAGATTTCTTTAACGTTTCTTTAAAGACTCTCTCTAACGCAATAACCCTTCCGACAGCTCTTCGGAAGGATTATTATCACATAAGTATTAAGAAAAGGGGAGTCTTCCCATTCATAAGGAAGAAACATATATATAAACGGAAAACGCAATTTTCGCCATCCATTTATAACAAATTAAAAGGTTAAGCCAACGCCTCACCTAAGGTCTCGCAATTCAGCAATCCCTCGTCATCCGGTGTGTTGTTACACATCACACTCTCAGCAGCCAGAACAGCGCCTGCATCTTTACAAGACTGTTCCCAACTCTCCATCCATTCACCGCTTCCCCAGCCATAGGATCCAAACAAAGCAATCTTTTTATCCTTTAATGCGGGAGCCACCTCATCAAACATTGGTTGAAATTCGCTTTCTTCCAATACTTCTGCCCCCATTGCCGGGCATCCAAAGGCAATGGCATCATAAGCCGACACTTTGTCAGCAGAAAAATCTGTGCAATAAATCAAATCTGCATCTGCGCCTTTCTTTTTTGCGCCATCTGCCACAGCGCCTGCCATCATCTCTGTATTTCCTGAACCGCTCCAATAAACCACAGCTACTTTACTCATTTTACAATCCTCCATTTAAACGATAGATTATGCCGAAACTGTCAACTGGTGAATACTCCGTCCCTGACTCCATAAATCAGTATAAATTCTGGTGCATTTTTTGTATCTGGCAAAGGTTGCCAATGCATCCTGTTCATTCTGATACACCTTCCAACAACCACTGCATTTACAGTTGCAACCACGGTTTTCAATAAAACCGATGACATCCTCTAAAGGATAGTTGAGAAAAATTCCAATCTCATGGGGAAAAACATCCCTGGCAGAAATCCGAATTCTCAGATGGTCCAACACCTCCGGAATCTCCAGTGAGTTGTATCCGAAGTTTTCCAGAAACTCTGCAACTCCCGGTCTTTGTAAATCCCGCCTCAAAAAAGATGGACGATACACATACACCAGTGCCCAGTTTTCCTTTTTCTGCAAAACGGTGAGACAAATCCCTTTGGAATTCATCTGGCCATTCCAGTACTCCAGACGCTTGGCAAAATCTTTCTCATCCTGATAACTACATGAAAACAGATTTGCTGTCTTAAGAGATGCCAGTGTAGGGGAACAATGCCGTATCAAATACTGCTCCAGGGAATCCACCTGTTCCACACATTTGTTGCACTGCATCCACTCTGACTTTTCCATAAAAAATTCCTCTCATCTATTCACACTTGCCTGTCGGCATTAGTTAGTCTATTCTAACTACAGATAGTATATACTGACTTATAGGTATTTGTCAACTAAAAATTTAGAAAAAAAGAACCGTGTATAAATTTTGCTATTTCGACAGCAGACTGTAAAGGAACGTCGGCACTTAATGAGCCTTTTACAGGCGAATTTAGTACCGCTACGATTCCGTCCCAAGCGAAAGCGTGTCTGCTGGGAAATATGCAAATATTTATACACGGTCTTTTTTATTAAAATCTTTATGCTGCTTTCTCAGTCTTTGCTGTGAACAACTTCTTTAAGCAACTAAAGGCTACACATACACCGAGGACCATCAAGAGGATGGCAACGATGAACTGCAAACCGTCTACTAAGAAGGTTGCCTGACCAGCGGCAATGTTGGAAACCAGAGCAATGGTCTTTTGAATCAATGCGGTAAAGGTAACTGCCAACATGATAAACATTGGTGCATACAACGTCCAGCCGGTTCTTCCTGTGGTCTTTAAGAAGACAGATAATGCAATCAATACCAAAGCTGCCAGCAACTGGTTGGCAGAACCAAACAAAGGCCATACATTTGCATATCCACCCAAGGTCAGCAGATATCCGCAGAACAAAGTAACCACTGTTGCAAAGTACTTATTGGTCAAAACTTTTTGCCACATCGGCATCTGGCTGGTATCTGTGGTATCACCATAGAATAATTCCTGGAATGACATACGACCGATTCTTGCTACGGAGTCCAGAGATGTCAACGCAAGGGCGGATACACACATAGTCATAAATACCGTTGCCACCTGAACCGGAAGTCCTAATTTTTCCAAGAAACCTGCTACACCAGCGGAGAAGATTGCAAATGGTGTGCCCTCAGGCTTGGTTCCGTTTACAGCTACAGCACCGACAACAACCAAGGCAACGATTCCTAATAGAGATTCCACTACCATAGCGCCATATCCAACCATTGGCATATCTTTTTCATTGCTGATGGTCTTTGATGATGTTCCGGAAGATACCAGGCTGTGGAATCCGGATACCGCGCCACAGGCAATGGTGACAAACAAAGTTGGGAACAGATAGTTTCCATCTACATTAAATCCGTTAAAGGCATTCAACTGCATGGTAGGATGTGCCACAAGAACACCGACAACTGCTCCGATAATCATACCTAAAAGCATAAAGGTGGTCATATAATCTCTAGGCTGCATCAAAAGCCACATAGGCATAACAGATGCCAGAAAAAGATAAGCCATGATGATATAAATCCATGCACTCTTTGTGGTGCAGATTGGAAAATGCATTCCCACTGCAAACATCACAACCAAAAGACCAATTGCCACAATGGCACGAACCCACTCACTCATTTTTCCGACGCATTTCTGAATCACACCGAATACAATGGCAACAACAATAAACAACATAGAAATAGATGCTGCTGCGGAATCTGCATAACTGGTTGCAGCTGTCATTCCTTCCACACCTTTTCCTACAAAGGTTCCGGCAACCATATCGGTAAAGGCTGCAATAACAAGAAGGGTAAATAACCAACAGAACAACATAAACAACTTCCGTCCGGTTTTACCTATGTACTTTTCAATAATCATACCCATGGACTTACCTTCATTTTTAACAGATGCATACAGCGCTCCGAAATCCTGAACGGCTCCAAAGAAAAGTCCTCCTACAATCAACCAGAGAAGTACCGGAACCCATCCAAATACAGATGCCAAAATCGGTCCGGTGACAGGGCCTGCTCCTGCAATAGATGAGAACTGATGAGCAAATACCGTAAACTTGGAAGATGGTACATAATCCTCTCCATCCTCATGGGTGTATGCCGGGGTCTTTGCCGTTGCATCAATGCCCCATTTCTTTGCCAACCAGCGCCCATAGAATAAATATCCGGCGCCAAGTGCAACAATACCAATCAAAACAATCACTAATCCATTCATTTTTTTCTCCCGCCCTTTGGCGGCTCCCTTCTATAGATTTCTCAAAGAGTATTTCTATATTTTATTTCGCTGGAAATAAAACTTTCCTGAAAAATAAAATAGCCTTCGTCCTTATTACTAAAGACGAAGGCTTAAAACTTCCGCGTTACCACTTTAATTGCCACAAAAAATGTGACCTCTCACTCTCATCACCGCAGAATTCTTCCGCAGAAATAAGGTTCCATATAACGGCAGAAAACCGGTGATGCTTACTAACGAATCTCGCGTTTGGCACACAGCTCGCAGAGGATAATCATTGAAACCATACATTGTCTCGCACCAACCGACAACTCTCTGTAATATGTGATGTTCCAACAACCTTGTTCTGTTCATCGCTTTTACTCTTTGTTTGTGAATACACTACCACCAGCATTTTTTAATGTCAACCCATTTGAGCGGTTGAATGACAATTTTGTGAAATTTTAAAAATTATCTGCCAAATCTATTTTTAATTTTATGAATATTTATACTCCATTTTTCTCCTGTCCTGCATATATATAATCTATAAAACGTTATTTGGAGTCTTTTATGATTCAAACCACTTCTCCCATTTTACAATCCAATAGGTGTACCCCCAAAGCTCTGGCAATGATAAAAGGCGGCAATGCTTTTCCTGATGCTTTAGGAATGGCTCTCTTTTATCAAATGCCCTTTTCAAACGGACTCTTGATAGAAATAGAAATCAAGTCTCTCCCTCCCAATTCTATGGACTGTCCTCAATTTTTAGGAATGCACATCCACGAGAATGGAGATTGCCGTAATAACTTTTCCAATACCGGAATGCACTTGAATCCCAATAACAAGCTCCATCCCTGCCATTTAGGAGACCTTCCCCCTTTGCTGAACAACAATGGCTATGCCTACCTCTGTTTTTATGACGGCTTTCTCACATTGGAAGAGGTATTAGGGCGCTCTCTGGTGATTCACAGGAACCGGGACGATTTTGCCTCTCAGCCTGCCGGAGATTCCGGTGATAAGATTGCCTGTGGGGTGATAAGGGAGTATGGAAATGAAATATAATAAAAAAACACTCCAGAACAAGTGTCCTGGAGTGTTGCAATATACTCTCTTCTGAAATTGATTATCTCTTTGTTAACGTTTTGATATCTTGAAAAGCCCAGAAATAAGTAATTTGTGGTTGGTAGTGTTGCATACGTGTTGTATACGCAGAACTACTCAAACATTCCCCAAGCTACTGCAATCCAATAAATAATATGCATTTTGGAAACATTAAATCATCTGTTTCCCCAATTCCGATATTGTATAAATTGTATTTCCTGCTTCTCTGCTTTTAGATAAATAGTAGAATTCTTCTTCTAATTTCTTTGTGATCCATCCTACTTTTTGTGAAGTAACATCTAACTCTAGGGACATTTCTCTTGCAGTCACACGTCCACCTTTAATAATTGCCAATTTCATAAATATATATTGGTCTCTTTCAAGTAAATTCCCCTTTTTTTCAATCTCTTCAATTTCTTTCTTATAACT
>JALELK010000060.1 GCA_022768745.1 Lachnospiraceae bacterium | reverse complement strand
GTGGGCTTGGGACAGCTTGAAAATTTACTGGAAGATGTTATGAACAACCGGGGGACTATGCGTACCCTGGAACTGATTGAGGAGACGGCGAAAAACATTGAGACTTCGGCAGATTGTGCCATCGGTTTTGATGCGGCTCATATGGTGCTTTTGGGAATCAAGGGATTCCGGGATGACTATCTGTCTCATATTAATAACAAGAGATGTATCGGTTCCTTTGAACAGCCGATTCCATGTATTGATCGTTGCCCGGCACACGTGGATATTCCGGGATACATTGCCCTTACTGAGGCAGAGAGATATGAGGATGCGGTTCGCCTGATTCGCAAGGACAATCCGTTCCCTACAGCCTGTGCTTTGATTTGCGAGCATCCTTGTGAGGAGCAGTGTCGTAGAAATATTATCGACAGTGCAGTGAATATTCGTGGAATTAAGCGCTCAGCGGTAGATGGGGCAGATTTGGAAAATATTCCGGTGCCGCCAAAGGCAGAGTCCACAGGCAAGAGAGTTGCTATTGTAGGTGGAGGCCCAAGTGGATTGACTGCGGCATACTTTTTGCAGTTGATGGGACATCAGTGTAGCGTTTTTGAGGAGAAGCCAAAGCTTGGTGGTATGCTTCGTTACGGTATTCCGAATTATCGATTTCCACGAACCAGACTTCAGGAGGATATTGATTACATATTAAAGACAGGTGTGGAGATTAAACTGGGAGTGGAGGTTGGAAAGGATATTTCCATTTCTCAGCTGGAGCAGGATTATGATGCCACATATATTGCCATCGGAGCCCAGACAGATAAGAAATTCGATATCGAAGGTTCCGAGAGCAACAATGTAATTTCAGCAGTAAATCTCCTTAGAGATGTAGGATTGGAAAAGCCTATTGATTTTACAGGCAAGAGAGTCTGTGTTATCGGTGGAGGAAACGTGGCAATGGATTGCGCCAGAACTTCTGTCCGCGCCAATGCCAAGAATGTGAGCATTGTTTATCGTCGTCAGGAAAAGGATATGACAGCTTCACCGGTGGAGATTCGAGGAGCCATCGAGGAGGGGGTAGAGCTTTACACCTTGCAGGCACCACTTAAGGTGGAAGCCAATGAAAACGGAGATGTGGCAGCCCTTTGGACACAGCCGCAGATCAGTGGATTGTATGATAGAAACGGTCGACCAAAGTCCAGCAAGGCGGATAAAGAGCCAATCCGTATACCTTGCGATATTATTTTGGTGGCCATTGGTCAGGATATTGAGAGTGAGCACTACGAGGAAAATGGCATTGCCACCAAGTGGAATCGCATTATCACCGACGAGGGCGGTGTGGTTCCGGGCAAGAATGGCATTTTCTCAGGAGGCGACTGTGTATCCGGTCCGGCAACTGTGATTAAAGCCATTGCAGCAGGAAAAGTTGCAGCGGCCAATATTGATGAATATTTAGGATTTAACCATAGCATTTCAGTGGATGTGGATATTCCATCCCCATTGATGAATGACAAACTGCCTTCCGGTCGTATTCATTTGACAGAGAGAGATGCAAATGAGAGAAAGTGCGACTTTGAAGGAATTGAAAATTGCATGAGCCATGAGGAGATGAAGCAGGAGACCGCCAGATGTCTTCGCTGTGACCACTATGGCTGCGGTACATTGAGAGGAGGCAGAGAGTTAAAATGGTAAATGCTACAATTAATGGAAAAGCAGTCTGCGTGGAGAAGGGAACCACCATTTTAAAGGCTGCCACAATGGCAGGAATCAAAATTCCTACCCTTTGTTATTTGGAAGAGATTAATGAAATCGGCGCCTGCCGTGTCTGTATGGTTGAGATTGAAGGAAAGGACCATCTGGTCGCAGCCTGCAACAATGTGGTGGAGGAAGGCATGGTGATTTATACCAACACCACAAAGGTTTACGCTGCCAGACGAATGAATGTGGAATTGATTCTTTCCCAGCACGACTACCAGTGTGCCACTTGTGTGCGGAATCAGAATTGTACTTTGCAGGCGTTGGCTTCTGAGTTAAATATTATTGAACTTCCATTTCCGCAGGAGATTGAAAAACAGCCTTGGAATCACTTTTTCCCTATTGTGAGGGATGCGGGAAAATGCATTAAGTGTATGAGATGTATTCAGGTTTGTGAAAAGATTCAGACCATGAATATCTGGGATATAAACAATACAGGTAAGCGTACCACAGTAGGTACCAAGGGCAATACTCCAATTGAAAATACCGACTGTGCTGTTTGCGGTCAGTGTATTACCCATTGTCCTACCGGAGCGTTAAGAGAGCGAAATGACACCGTAGAGGTTATGAGAGCTATCCGTGATCCGGAAAAGACAGTGATTGTGCAGATTGCACCGGCTGTCCGGGCGGCCTGGGGTGAAGGCTTTGGTCTTTCCAGAGAGGAAGCCACGGTGGGAAAAATGGTGGCAGCCACCAGACAAATCGGATTTGATTATGTGTTTGATACAGACTTTTCAGCAGACCTTACCATCATGGAAGAGGGAAATGAGCTGTTTGAGCGGTTGAGCAAGAAGGATCAGGGAGCAAAATTCCCGATGTTTACCTCCTGCTGTCCGGGATGGGTGAGATTTATGAAGACCCAGTATCCTGAGTTTACAGACAATCTTTCCACAGCAAAATCACCGCAGCAGATGTTTGGGGCCATTGCAAAGACCTATTATGCCAATGTTTTGGATATTGATCCGGAAAAGATTTTCTGTGTGTCTGTGATGCCTTGCACAGCAAAGAAGTACGAGTGCAATGTGCCTCAGGTAAATGATTCCGGAGCAGGTAAGGATGTGGATGTGGCATTAACCACCAGAGAGTTGATTCGAATGATGAAGTCTGCACAGGTGAACATCGACTGCCTGGAAGAAGAAGAGTTTGACCAGCCAATCGGTCTTGGAACCGGAGCCGGAGTTATCTTTGGAGCCACCGGCGGTGTTATGGAGGCAGCCCTTAGAAGTGCAGTTTATTTTGCCACAGGTGAAAATCCACAGCCGGATGCCTTCCAGATTGTGAGAGGACAGGATGGAATCCGTCAGGCGTCAGTGGACATCAACGGAACTACCGTAAAAGCAGCGGTTGCCAGCGGTCTTGGTAATGCCAGAAAACTGATGGAGCAGGTGAAAAACGGTGAGGCAGATTACGACTTCATCGAGATTATGGCTTGTCCCGGTGGTTGTGCCGGAGGTGGCGGCCAGCCAATCCACGACGGTGTAGAGTTGGCTTGTGACAGAGGACAGCGTCTGTACGACATCGACAAAAAGTCACAGCTTCGGTTCTCCCATGAGAATCCGGCGATTATTGATGTGTATGACAAGTTCTTAGAAAAGCCTTTGTCTCACAAGTCCCATAAATTGCTTCACACCAGACAGGCAGATTGGAATCTTTAAAATAGAGATGAGAACGCAAATAATACAAAAATTGAGTGAGATAACGGAAGAGGAACAGGAACTGTTACAAGGAAACGGAGAAATCGACAAAGGACTCTATCAATCAGAGCCTTTGGAGGAACCGGCCCCAGGTAGTTATGTAATTGATTCCAAGAAGTTATTAGATGCAGGAAAGCTGATTACCATTCGCAAGCATACCAGGTTTGCCCACTTTCCTGCACACACTCATAACTATGTGGAAGTTATCTACATGTGTGAGGGACAGACCCATCATATTATCAATGGAAAGGATGTATATCTGAAGAAGGGAGAGTTGCTTTTTCTGAATCAGAACAGTATCCAGGAAATTTATCCGGCCACAGAACAGGATGTGGCTGTGAATTTTATAGTTTTGCCGGAGTTTTTTGACCGAGCATTACATATGATGAATCCGGAGGAAAATCCTCTGCGGAGCTTTGTTTTGGATTGTATGACAGGTGAGAACAAAGAGGCAGATTATCTGCACTTTCAGGTGGCAGACGTAATTCCGGTGCAAAACCTGGTGGAAAATTTGATTTGGACCTTGATGAATCCCACTCAAAATAAACGGAGCATCAGTCAATTTACCATGGGATTGCTTTTACTGGAGCTTATGAATTGCGCAGACAGTGTAGCAGTAGATTCCGGTACGGAGAGTCAAAAACTTATGCTACAGGTATTGCAGTATGCAGAAGAACATTATCGGGATGGAGAATTATCCGATTTGGCAGAACTTTTGCATTACGATTTATATTGGCTGTCTCGGGAAATCAAGAGGCAGACAGGACAAACTTACACAGAGATTGTACAGGCGAAAAGGTTATCCCAAGCCTGTTATCTGCTGAAAACGACAAAGAAATCGGTGGCGGATATCGCAGGGATGATTGGATATGAGAATGTCAGTTACTTTCATCGAATCTTCCAAAAGAAGTACGGTATGACGCCGAGACAATATCGGCAGGATTGCAAATAAGGACACTTTTTTAGACAAAAGGTGTCCTTTTTTTGTGCCCAAAATCTTCCTATAATGATATGGAATTGGAGGAGTGACATGGAAAAATATTATTTGGCAATTGATATTGGGGCTTCCAGCGGAAGACATATTTTGGGACATATGGAAAAAGGAAAAATGGTTTTGGAAGAAGTCTATCGTTTTCCTAATGGAATAAAGGAAGTGGATGGCGAAAAAGTCTGGGACGTGGATGGCCTTTTTCAAGAAGTGCTAACCGGAATGAAAAGGTGCAAAGAACAGGGGAAAGTTCCTGTCAGTGTGGGGATTGATACCTGGGCGGTGGATTTTGTTCTCTTAGATGAGAGGGATAAGCGTCTGGGGAATGCTGTGGCTTATAGGGACAGCCGGACCAGGGGAATGGACAAGCTGGTATATGAAAAAGTTCCCCAGGAAGAGTTGTATTCCACCACAGGCATTCAGAAGCAGATATTCAACAGTATTTATCAGTTGATGGCATTAAAGGAAAAGACACCGGAATTATTGGAAAAGGCAACCACCTTTTTGATGATTCCGGATTATCTGAATTTTTTGCTCTCAGGGGTAAAGGCTCAGGAGTATACCAATGCCACCACCACGCAGTTGGTGAATCCGGACACAAGGGATTGGGATAGAAGGCGGATGGAACAGTTGGGATTTCCTACAAAAATCTTTCTGCCAATCCGGGAGCCGGGAAGTGTCATTGGCACATTGAAAAACGAAATCAGGGAAGAAGTGGGATTTGACTGCCAGGTGGTACTTCCGGCCACTCACGACACTGGCTCTGCTGTAGTGGCAGTTCCCAGCAATGACAACAATGTTCTTTATATCAGTTCCGGGACCTGGTCTTTGATGGGGACGGAACTTTCAAGAGCCGATTGTAGCAAGAAAGCTATGGAACATAATTTCACCAACGAGGGTGGTTACAACAAAACCTATCGTTTTCTAAAAAATATTATGGGGCTTTGGATGATACAGTCTGTGAAAAAAGAAATTGCGCAGGATATAAGCTTTGGAGAAATCTGTGAGAGCGCATCAAAGTGCGATATTAAATCCATAGTGGATGCAAATGACGACCGGTTTCTTGCACCGGAAAATATGACGTTTGAAGTACAAAAGGCCTGTGAAGAGTCCGGGCAACCGGTGCCTCAGGGGATTGCAGAGGTGGCTGCCGTTATTTATAACAGCCTGGCAAAATGTTACGGAGAAACCCTGGCGGAATTGGAAGAACAGACAGGATGCGCTTATGAAAGGATTCATGTTGTGGGTGGTGGAGCCAATGCCGCTTATTTGAATCAATTGACAGCAGCGTACACTGGCAGGAAAGTCTTTGCCGGTCCAACGGAGGCAACCGCTATTGGAAATCTGGCAGTACAGATGATAGCGTCAGGAGAGTTGGTAGACTTATCCCATGCCAGAAAATGTATTTTTCAGTCCTTTGAAATAAAAGAATTTAATCCGTAAAAAGTGTAAGAATCACAGAATGTGGTAGGGCGAAACAAGTATATAAAGGAGGAGATTATGTTAGTTGAAACAAAAGCAAAAGTAGGAGTATTTTCCATTGCGTTGGGAGCGTATCTTCCGCAGTTTCCATCATTGGTGCCGGAGTTTGAGGCGCAGTATGAGGCGTTTAAGAAAACCATTCCGGACACCGTGGAAGTGGTGGATGGAGGAATTGTAACTACCAAGGAATTATCTATGGCGGCGGGAGATAAATTCAGAGCGGCAGATGTGGACCTGGTGTTTTTACAGTTGCTGACCTATGCAACCAGCTATAATATGCTACCGGCCATTCGCGACTTAAATGTGCCGGTGGTTCTGGTGAATGTGCAAAAGTTGAAAGCCCCGGATTATGCCAACACGGATACTCCGAAATGGTTAGGTGAGTTATATGCCTGTGGTGCTGTTGGGGAGATGGTTGCGGATTTAGAGCGGGCCGGAAAAAGACATGCGGTAATCACAGGTGTGGTTGAGGGAGGCGATGAATATGTTGCCAAAGAGATGGATGAGTGGTGCAGAGCTGCTCAGGTGCGACGAAGATTCCGCTATACCAATATTGCCCAGATTGGAAGACCCTATCCGGGTATGATGGATTTGTATATCGACGAGACCAATCTGTACAACCGTATGGGACTTTATACCAAACAGTTTGACTGGGAGAAAATGTGGGCCATAGCGGATCACATTACAGATGAAGCGGCTATTCACACCAAGGCAGAAGAGATTCTTGATACCTTTGATATTGAAGGGGGCGCTACGGTAGAAACTGTGTGGGATATGGCAAAGTATGTGGTTGCCTTTGAAGAGTGGGTAAAAAAAGAAGATCTCGGGATGGTGGCATCCCATTATGACGGATACGCAAAAGGAATCGCAGGAAAGCTGGACAGTATGTTAATTCCGGCATTTTCTATGCTGATTAAGCAGGGGACGGCTTGTGCAGTGGAAGGGGATATGAAGGTTGCTATGGCAATGAGTATACTGAAAACCATTGCAGGAACCGGTCAGTTGTCGGAGATGTATTCCATTGATTTCGAGAAAGACATTTGTATCATTGGACATTCCGGTTCAGGAGATGCAGACATTTCTCAGGCAAAGAAACCTACCATGAAAATTGTGGATGTATTTCACGGTAAAACCGGTGGCGGATATTTGACCCAGTTTTATCCGCCGATAGGTGAGGTGACATATCTGGGAATCACCCAGGATATGGATGGACACTTTAAGTTTGTGGTGGCAGAAGGCATAAACGAAGACGGGCCAATCTTTACCTTTGGAGATACCAATATGAGAACCCGTTTCTCCATTGGGGCCAGAGAGTTCTGTAACCGCTGGAGTGAGGCAGGACCAACCCATCATATGGCAGCAGCAGTGGGCAGACATATTGATACTATTTTAAAGGTGGCAAAGATTTTGGATGTACCGGTAGATATTATTTGCCGTTAAAAATAACATTCACGTGAAAAAGGTAATCTGTAAACAATTAGAAGGAAAAGAGGATAAAGAGATGAAATTTTTAGAAGCGGAATTTGTACAGGGATTTATTCGTATGGCCAATGATGGCTGGGAACAGGGATGGCATGAGCGAAATGGTGGAAATCTTTCCTATCGTGTTAAACCGGAAGAAGTGGAAAGTGTAAAGGAAAATTTTGCCCCGAAGGAATGGCAACCTATTGGAACCAGTGTTCCCGCACTGGCAGGAGAGTATTTCCTGGTGACAGGAAGCGGCAAGTATTTCCGCAATGTGATTATTAAGCCGGAAGACAGTATTTGTATGATTGAGTTAGACGAAAAGGGGGAAAATTATCGTATTGTCTGGGGACTTGTAAACGGAGGCAGACCAACTTCGGAACTTCCCAGTCATTTGATGAACCTGGAGGTAAAGAAATTGCAGGACGAGAGGTATCGTGTAGTTTATCACGCCCATACCACCAATGTGATTGCTCTTACTTTTGTACTGCCTTTGGAGGACAAGGTATTCACCAGAGAACTTTGGGAGATGGCTACCGAATGTCCGGTGGTATTTCCAGATGGAATCGGTGTGGTTCCATGGATGGTTCCCGGTGGAAGAGATATTGCAGTGGCAACCAGTGAGCTGATGAAAAAATATGATTTGGCTATTTGGGCTCACCACGGAATGTTTGCCGCAGGATACGATTTTGATTTGACCTTTGGTTTGATGCATACAGCAGAAAAGTCGGCAGAGATTCTGGTGAAAACCTTATCTATGCAGCCGTATAAAAGGCAGACCATCACACCAGATGAGTTCCGTCATTTGGCAAAAGACTTTGGCGTGAAGTTGCCGGAAGAGTTTTTGTTTGAAAAGAAAAAATAATTAAATTGCAGAGCGATATGCGGATGGAGTCATCCCATATCGCTTTTTAAATACTTTTACAAAATAATTGCTGTCAGAATATCCCACATACATAGCAATTTCCGAAATGGAAAGCTTTGTGGTTTTTAACAGTTCTCCGGCCTTTTGCGTGCGCAGTTCCGCAATAAAGGCCGTGATGGTGTTTCCCACTTCCTTTTTAAATTGTCTGGATAAATGTTCAGGGCTGATATGATTCTTCTCCGCTAACTGTTGTATATGGATATTCTGGGTATAGTTGGCAAAAAGATAAGCTAGAATATCCCGAATAATAGGGGAATATTTTGTCATTTTTTTGGCATTGGCAACGGCCTGGGTCAGTTGTATCAGCATATCTCTTTGAATGGCATCCAAGTCAGAACTTCCCCTGGCACCGGCAAAACGTTGAATGCTTTCCCGGGTGATTTCATCAATTTGTACTACGTGGCATCCACCGGCTTCTGCAGCCTTTCGAGCTAAAGTACGAAGGATGGCAAAGCCATTGCTGTCTGTGGAATAGAGGGAACGTTGCGAGGAGTCTGTATTGGCATAGTAGTTGCTGGCAATACTCTCAAAAGCCAGACGGACGCCATTTACATCCCCTTCAGAAATTTTCCGTAGGAAAAAGTTTTCCATCTCATACTGTTCTATAATCTGTGAATACGTACGGTTCGATTCGGTAAGCAGTTCCTCTTTTTTTAAATCTTCGTGAAATCCAGTAAGCTTTCGGTAAGAAAATTCCGGTGTGTTGGGGATAAAGGTCCGCATAGCTGCCAGAACCGTTCCCCGTATCATTCGAAAACTTAATTGGGGAAACTGGTTGTAATACAATTTTAGAGGTAAAAGTATGCTGGCAGGAAGCTTATGAGAAACCAAAAGTTCCTGGATTTCTTTGGTGGAAAAGATGTTTTTCACATAAGGACCCAAAAGATAGCGCTTACCGTTAAATTGGAAGAACAGAAGATTTGTATTTAGGTAATCGGTAATCTCGTAAAAGGTCTCCGGATTGGTGTGCTCCATTAGATACTCCAAATACTGTGCTGTGTACATAGGTTGGAGAGCTTTTTCAAAACAGCAGTCCTGTTCAAAAGCGGAGAGAGAACCATCCTTTGTGGAGATGCAGTAACTGCGAGTCCCTAAAATATTAGAAATAAATCCTAGAAACAAATTATCGTTCATAGTATCTCCTTTTACAATGTTTATCAAAATAATTCTATAAATATCAGATATATTCTAACCATAACATATAAGGAATGCTATTGTAAAGATAACAAAAGACTATGCGTTAAGAAGGACGCAGAATAACTAAGGGGGTTCTTATGAGTAAAGAAAAGAAAATTAGCCAGAGCGAAATTGACGGTGTGCAATATCGCCGGGCAAAAATGTGGCAAATTATATTGGTGGCTTGCAATGCAATGGTGGGAATGTCTGTGTATTCCTTGATTGGAATGGCAAGTTACAGTGCAAGTATTGGATACGGTGTTTCCACTGCTGTGGTGGGGGTAATTCTTACCTGTACCCGTATTTTAGATGGTATTACAGATCCGATACTGG
>JALELK010000081.1 GCA_022768745.1 Lachnospiraceae bacterium | reverse complement strand
CATCAAATACCGCTTTGACGATTTGCTGCAACAGGCAAAAGAGATTCAGCAGTTAAGTCAGTCCACCAATATGATGTTAATCTGGATTGCGGCAATTTCCCTGTTGGTAGGTGGTATCGGTGTTATGAATATTATGCTGGTATCTGTGACAGAGCGAACCAACGAAATTGGATTGAAAAAGGCCATCGGTGCCAGAAAATCCAAGATTATGTGGCAGTTTTTGACGGAGGCAGTAGTGCTTACCAGTATCGGTGGTTTATTGGGAGTGATTACCGGTATTGTGTTGGCAAAGGTGATTTCTATGGTTTCATCCACTCCTACTTCCATCAGTGTGGTGGCTTCTGTGGGAGCGGTACTGTTTTCTATGGTGATAGGAATTATTTTTGGAATTATTCCTTCCTACAAGGCGGCAAACTTAGATCCAATTGACGCATTACGACACGAGTAAAATTTAGGATAGGGGACTTTCATTTGGACCCGGTTCTAAAAAATAAAATATAGAGGAGAAGATTATGAAAAAGTTTAAAACAATGATGATGGTTTGTCTGACACTACTTGTTATGGTAGCCGTGGCGGGACTGACCAAGACAGAGGCAAAGGCGGCAGAGGTGCAGAAGTTTAATCTGGTGCAAACCGACCATGCAGATGATGGTTGGGTGAAAATCAAATGGAATCCACTGAATGTGCAGGGGGATCAATACGCAGAACTTCACTATCGCAAATGGGGAAGTGGCGAAAAAGAGACCATTTATCAAGAGGGAAGAGTGAAAAATGGAGATGAAGTACGGATTGGTAAGCCTGAACTTGACTGGGAATTAGGAAGCAGTTATGAGGTATGGCTGGTTATTTACAATGATGATGCTGAGTATCAGAATAAAGTGGCTGAGTCAAACCACCTTGAGGTTGTCACTTGTCCGGGAAGTAATGTTACCGGAGCTGTACAGACTGCAGCCACCGCAACCAGTGCCACAGTAAAGTGGAATGCAGTAGCCGGTGCCAACTGCTATGAAGTACATTATCTGGGGGATGGTGTAAAGCCGGAATATGTAACCGGTACTTCCATCACCCTTAAAAATCTGAAAAAGAATCAGAGCTATGGGGTAAAAATTTATCCCTGTAGAAAATCATCATCTGGATATCATGCAGATTTGGGTCAGTATGCAAATTTGTTTGTAGTTGTGACACCATCCGGAAAAAAGATTTCCACAATTGATGTCTCTAAAAAGAGTGTGAATGTGACACTGAAAAACAGTATCAAAAATAACATCGTAGTGGGTGGTGGCAACCAGTATGAGTTCTATAAATACAATGGAAAGAAACCGGTTAAAACCATTACCACTGAGAAGAATTACGTTACATATAACAATAAGGACATCGCCAAAAATCAGATGTTCAAGGTGAGATTCCGCAGCTACAACACCGCACAGAATGGAAAGAAGTATTACAGCAAATGGTCATCTTACAAATACTTTTCAACCGCTACAGTTACAAAGTCTGTAAAGGTTAAGGGAAAGAGCATTCAGGTAAAATGGAATAAAATCAAAGGAGCCAGTGGTTACAAGGTGTATGCCTCTACCAAATATGGCAAGGGTTACAAGCTTGTAGCTACTGTAAAGAAGGGTAGCACCACCAGTACTACATTCAAGAAATACAACAAAAAGGCGTTGCAAAAGGGAAAGACCTATTATGTCTATGTGAAGCCTTATTATAAGAACGGCAAGGAGCTAATCGAAACCTCCAACAGTTATCCATATGCTTATAGTAAATCTGTAAAGTATAAAAAGTAGAATACGGGAATATATATGGAGGGAACTATAGCATAATTTTGAGTGTTATGCTATAATCCTAAAATAGTGGGAATTAACTGAAAGGAGATAATTATGAAAAAAGTAAAAAGAATGCTACAGGTATGCTTGGGTATGCTGGCTGTAGTTGCAGTTGTGGGCTTAGGTAAAATGGATGCCAAAGCAGCAGCACAGGTTACAGGATTGAAGCAGACATACAGCGGCACCAATTATG
>JALELK010000003.1 GCA_022768745.1 Lachnospiraceae bacterium | reverse complement strand
AGCGGTGGAATCTGCCTCAAAGGAAAAGAGCGTTAAGGTGGCAGTGGTTGATACCGGTTGTGATTTAAATGTAATTTCCGGACGAATTGCAGATGGGACTGATATGTCTGTTACAGATGTGAATGGTCACGGAACTCTGATGACAGAGATTATTGCATCTCAGACTACAGAGAAGGTCAAAATTTTGCCTATCAAGGCATTTGATGATAATGGCTATTCTACCGTAGGACAGGTATATGATGCCATAATGAGAGCCATTGATTTGGGCGCAGATGTGATTAACCTTTCTATGAGTGGAGCAGGGACTTCACAGATGCTTACCAATGCCATCAATAAAGCAACAGAAAAAGGGATTATCGTTGTGGCGGCGGCAGGAAATGATGCATCGGATGTGGAAGGTTTTATGCCGGGAAATATTGATACTGCCATTACAGTTTCAGCCACAGATAGAAATGAGGTTTTTGCTGAGTATTCAAACTTTGGAGAAAAGCTAGATTATTCCGCAGTTGGAGAAATCATTAAGGACCAAGGCACAGAAGATACATCCGATGATGTGTATTATAACGGCACTTCTATCGCAGCAGCTTTTGTATCCAGCTATGCAGCCTGTGTCAAGGATAATAACCCGGAGGCGGATATTATAGGAACATTTGATAAATACGGCAAGGATTTGGGAGAAGCCGGAAGGGATAATTATTATGGCCGGGGCTTTCTTGCTTTGGAGAATATTTCTTTTGATGTGAATAAAGGAGAAAACGAAGATTCAAGTGATGACAGGGAAAAGATAACGGAAAATACCGATAAAAAAGAAGATGATATTGAAGATAAAAAGTCAGACAAGAAAAAAGAAAAGGAAGAGAAAGAACTAAAAACAGCAGCTACCACTAAAATTTCAGTAAACAATGCAGCGGATTTGCAAAACGCTTTTATTACGGCAAACTCAGGAAAAACGGTGGTTGCTAATTTAAAAGCTAATATCTCAATTGACACTAATATGGGATTTTTGCTTAAAAATGGAAATTTAACAATAAACGGGTCATACACAAAAAGTGATGGAACAAAAGGCAAAAGACATATAAATATAAACTTTCCGAACTATTTTTTAAATCAAGCTTACCTTATGACGGCAACAGGTACCGCTACAGATAAGTCAACGCTGACAGTTAAGAATATTGTCTTTGATGCGAAAGAACAAGTTTCGTGTGCAGCTGGAAATGCAATTGTAACAACTTTTCAATCCCCTTGGTTAGAAGGAAAAAAGTCTACATTAAATGTAGAAAATTGCAACTTTCAGAATATAAATTATGGTTCAGGAGGCGGTATGAACGCCATTGAAGCAAAAGGTGGCAATTTAAATGTTAAAAATGTCAATATTACCGATAATATTGTTCTAATGACTGGTGGAGTCACAGCATGGGAAGGAACGAATGCTGTTACTTGTGAAAATGTAACCATTACTGGGAAAAACAAAAAATCTGTAGATCAAGGAATTGCTATTTCGAAAAAAAGTATAAAAGGAAGTTCTACCGGTACAGTTACAAATTGTAAAATTTCAAATGCGAACTATGGAGTTTATTCTGCAAATGACGCTCCAACTTTAAGTGGAGGAAACACATTAATCATTAATAATGTAACAGCGACAAACTGTAATTGTGCAGGAATATTATTAGATAACAAATCCGTAAGTGCGACAATTACAGATGCGGATATCTATGATTGCAATAATTCAACCTATGGCTATGGTATATGGATAAAAGCAGGAGCAAAAGCAACCTTAAATCCGACCAATGGTACCATAAGCATTGGAAAGAGAACAAACGGAAATACTGCTTCTACCAAGACACATCCAAATAGAATTGGAATTTATAATGAGAGTGGAACATTAATTGTTAAAGATGATAATACTGCGGATGATAAAAAAATAAATATTTGTTGGAACTCAGACAGAGGTATTGAAAATAAAGGAAGTGCCACCGTTAATAGCGCAAATGTTTATAACAATGGTATTTTATATACTACTTTTAATGGACAAACAGATAATTACAAATACAATACCGCCGACACCTGTGCCGGAATTAGAAATGTTGGAAG
>JALELK010000116.1 GCA_022768745.1 Lachnospiraceae bacterium | reverse complement strand
TCAAAGGTGTATTGGTTCCCTTTGGCAAAATAACCACATCCCGGAATCCCTCATCTGTCACCTTTAACGGAGACAAATGCAGTGTTGTCTGGTACATTTCAATGGCTGTACCTTTTGGTACAAAAAATACCTTTGCCTGTTCTATATGATAAGTATTATTTTCAATTTCATAACTGTGTCCCAAAACCAGCATAAAATCATTTACTGCAATGTTAATCTCGCTGCCTTTGTGATACTCAAAGCCATTATAGGTAGAATTTCTTCCGTTACAATATCCCACCTGAATCAGCATACCGCCATAGACTGTGTTCTGGATTTCCTTGGCACCGTCCATCGCCTCCATTTTTTCATCGGAGGGAACATAAATATTTCCTGTCTCCGGAACCAGAGTGTTTTCCTCCATATATGAGAGCATTTCCTCTACCGGATATCCCTTTAATATCTGTCCGTAGCTTGCAAACTCCGGGCTCTCCACAGATAAAATTTCTACATCATTACACTGATTTAATTCTTCCAACAAACTCATTGCGTTCACCTAATTATTTGGTGCCGTCCCAAACCGGAAACGACACCAACCAAATCCTTTATTTCTGATTTCTTACTACCTTGATGGTTGCACAGAAATCTTCTTTTCCGTATCCTGCATCCATAGCATCCTGATATACACGAAGGGCATTTGCCTCACCAGGCATTGAAACTCCGCACTCTTTTGCAAGGTTCATGCAGATATTAACATCCTTGTACTCGTTTTCAATAGAAAATGCTGTGGTGTAATCCTCTTTGGAGATTGGCTCCTTCTTAGAGTCAAGATAGAAGTTCTGACCTCCACCGTAAGAGATTGCCTCAGCAAATGTCAAAATGTCAATGCCGTTGGCTGCTGCCAAAGTAGATGTCTCATTGACACCGTTCTGAATCTGGGAAACCAAAGCGTTATGGCAAATCTTCATAACCAGACCCTTGCCGTTATCTCCCATACGGATGATGTTCTCACCCATATAAGATAAAATTGGCTTCATAGCTTCATAGGTAGCCTCTTCACCACCTACGTAGATACCAAGCTTACCTGCAATAGCTGCCGGTTTACTCTTTACAACAGGAGCGTCAATAAACTGTGCTCCGGTTTTCTTTACCATCTCAGAAATCTCTACTGAGACACTTGGGTCGATGGTACTCATATCGATACAGGTCTTTGTGGCATCCAATACAGGAAGGATTTCATTGTAAACGCTTCTTGAATGCTCTGACTTTGGAACCATTGAGATAATAACATCTGCATTGGTTGCCACCTCAGTGGAATTTGCACATGCAACTGCGCCAACTGCCTCAAGCTTTTTCACCTGAGCTTCAATAAAGTCAAATACATACACCTTATCGTCATGCTTCTTAACAATATTTTCGCACATGGACTCGCCCATGATACCTAATCCGATAAATCCGATTTTCATTCTTTATCCTCCTAATATCAGCTTTGCCCGGGTAAGCCGAAGTAATTTGTATTCCATTGCTGACATGCTCTCGCTTGGAAAGAAACATAGCGGTACTAAATTCGCATAAATGCTCATTAAGTGCCGATGTTTCTTTACAGTCAGCAATCAGAATTACAAAATTACTTCGCCTTACCGGAAAAGCGATTTTAAACATTTTTAATCTGTTACTGTGTTATCCCAAGCCTTCTGGAATTTAGCTATTCCGTAATCTGTGAATGGATGATACATACTGTCCTTGAATACCTGAAGTCCTGCGGTTACAATGTCGGCCCCTGCAACTGCACAGTCTACAAACTGCTTGCCGTTACGAACTGCTGCACAGATGATCTCTGTCTCATATCCGTAGTTTTCATAGATTGTAACAATGTCCTGGATATACTGAACGCAATCCTCTCCACTGTTCTCTTTCCATCCGATAAACGGAGATACGAAAAGGGAACCGTTCTTTGCAGGCAAAATTGCCTGAGATGGAGAAAATACCAAAGTAACGTTGGTTCTGATGCCTTCCTTCTCCAAAATTCTTGCTGCTGCAATACCAGCCTCTGTGCAAGGAATCTTGATAACAAAGTTAGGGCACATACCTGAGATTTCTCTACCCATCTTTACCATTTCCTCTGTGTCATCCAAGTGTGGATTGATTTCTACAGAAATTGGGAATTTCTCATATCCCTCGATACCTTTTTCCTTAACAAAAGCAATCATTTCCTTCAGCACTTCCTTGAAAGGTTTGCCTGAATTCATAATATGATTTGGGTTTGTTGTAACACCATCGATACCAAAGGTATCATATGCCTCACGAATCTCATCAATCTTTGCACTGTCTAAAAAATATTTCATAGTTGCCTCCTTTTGCGGTTTTACCGCAGTATATGTAAAATTTATTGTTAGCTTAGTTTAAATTTATTTTGCCTTCATCTTGAAAGCATTATCCTTGTTCCAAAGGTTTTCATATTTGAAACCTGTAACCTTTTCGCAGATAGCGATTTCTTCCGGTGTAGCAACGGAATCATCCTCGCCTTTACGACGGGCAATTTCCTTCTTGATTACATCAAACTGCTTCTTGTTCATTGGGAACAATACAGAGAACAGAATGGCAAATACCAGCAAAATAACCGGCACCAAAATGTAAATGTATGCAATACCGGACTGGGTAGCTGCTGCCTGTCTTCCTCCGGCTGCTGCAATTTTTTCATTGTATCCAACGGCTGCCAGCAACAAACCGATAATTGCAGAGGAAAGACCTGCTGCAATCTTTCTTACGAAAGTAGCCATTGCAGAACATACTGCCGGACGATTTACGGAAGTAATCAACTCATCTACATCTGCCATATCAGCAAGGATTGCATAGATACTGGTTGATGTACCTGCCATACCAAGTCCGATAAAGAAGGTCAAAGCCAAAATAATTGTAAAGTTTGCTCCCTCATATGAGAAGAACAGCATTGCCAAGGTTGCCACAATACGAAGTGGTGAACCAAACAAAATTGGGAACTTCTTTGATGTCTTTGGCATAATAACGGAGAACAAAATCGTTCCTACAAACTGGGAAATCAAAATAACTCCCATAAGGTATGTAAATCTTCCGCCGCCGTAGGCATTCAATACATCATCAATATAGTAAACAGCTAAGCCTGTTACAAAGTCTGCTGCTGCCTGGCCAAATAAAAAGATACCAATGAACAGACGATAGGATTTGCTCTTGTATACAGTAAGGGATTGAGTAAAGCTCTCTGCAAATCCAACCTTAACAGGCTCCTTCTGTTTCTCCCATGTTCCAAGGAAAGTTACCAAAATCACTACGAAGAACAATACACCAAAGATAACGGCTACGGTAAGGTAAGATGCTGCGTTGGTGTTGTCCTTAATCATCAGTGAAGGAATCAATCCTGCCAGAATTGCACCAAAGGTAGAACAAATCATTCTGGTTCCTGAGAACTTACTGCGGACCTGATAATCTTCTACCATATCCGGAAGCAATGCGTTATATGGAACCATTACAATGGTAAATCCTGTAGAGAACAGCATATACATCAACATATAGAAGAAATACTGTCCCATAGTGTTGTTGGTCTCAAAGCCAATCCACATTAACACAAAAGTGATGGCAGAAATAAAACTACCAATCAAAATGTAAAATCTCTTTGCACCAAACTTAGATGTGGTTCTGTCTGTGATGTTTCCCATAAGAGGATCCGTGATTGCATCCCAAACCTTTCCAATCAACGGAATGGTTCCTGCAAGTGCCGGACTCATTCCTAATGCCTTTGTTAAAAATACGGTAAAAAATGTTCCGATAATTACGAAAGCACCACCACCGTAAATATCTGCCAATCCGTACATAGCTCTTGAGAGAGCTGTGTTTTTCTTCTCCTGATTCATTTTGTAAAAACCCTCCTTATTTTTGTTCGACGATGCCCATCAGCATGTCAAAATCTTTGCTCCCCTTACGAACGAATACCGGTGGCTGTCCAATCGGTGCATCCACCGTAACTTTACCTCCTTTGTACTCCTGCTTCGTAAAGAAATGTACCCATGTATCATCCGGCAGATAACATTCTCTTGTCACTGCCCCTTCCTTATAAACAGGTGCCACCAAAATATCTCTTCCCAAGAGATATTCTCTCTTTTCTGTGTAGGCCTCTTCCTCATCGTAGTGATAGAAAAGTGGTCTCATCACCGGTGTTCCTTCCTGGATGGTCTGTCCCATACACTCCTTGATATAAGGAGCCAAACCTGTATAGATATCTGTACACAACTTCATCTGTGCCAACAATTCTTCATCATCATCGAACTGCACATCTCTGGATGGCTGGTTGCCCTCATGACCACGGAACAAAGGAGTGAAGGCATTCATCTCTGCCCAACGCATCAGAAGTTCCTTGCTTCTGGTCATATGCATAATAGTGGTATAACCACCTACATCGGAATGAGCCATTCCGTAGCCACTCATAGCCAGTGACAATGTGGCTGGGATTACAGAACCGATTCCGTCATCCACTGACCAATCCACATGCTGGTCTCCTGTCCACATCAATGTGGAGTACTTGATTGTGCCGGTGTGTCCTGCTCTGGTAAAGAAGAATACTTCTCCCAACTTACCGCTCTCCTCAATGGCCTCCCGGTTTAACTTAGCCCAGATGGCCGGCCACTGGTTGTGAAGTACCGCCGGGTCTTCCCCGCTGTATAATACTGCATCAATTGGAAGATACTCGCCGAAGTCAGCCATCCATCCTCCCATACCAATGCCAATCATATTTTTCTTAATCAGATTTTTATACCACTCATAGGCTTCCGGATTTGTGAAATCCACCATAGCTGCCGGGAATGTGGTGATGGTAACCAGATAATCGTTTCCATCCTTATCCTTCACACAGTAACCCTTTTCCTTAGCTTCCTGGTAGATATTTTTTTCAAGGGCGATAAAAGGATTTATGTAACCTAAGAACTTAACACCCTTGGCATCCCACTCTTTAATTTTTTCCGGAAGGTTGTGATACTGTCTGTCATCGTACTGCCAGTTCCACATAACCTGATATCCAAACTGGGTACAGCGACATCCGCACCAATCCTGACACCAGACACCATTGATTTTCACTCCGGCTGCTCTGGCCTTTTCAATCTTTCGGTCCACATTGCCACAACCGTCAAAACCTTCTTTGGTATTCTTGCCGTCAAACTGCCAATCCTGCATGGCGAAAATTCCGCCTTCAAACACCCAATCAGGTAAGGCAACCGGTCTGCCAAGTAAGGCGGACAATTTCTCAGAAAGTTCTGTAAAGCTCTCTCCGGAATCGGTAATCATCACCGGTGGCTCCTGAAAATAAAGTGTAATCTTTCCCGGCTGGGTAAAATCAAACTCGCTGTATGCATTGATATCACAATGAACAAAATATTTATCACTGGATACAAAAGTCGGCTGTGCATAGTAGGATTCATACTTTTCAAAAGGAAGAATCTTTTCCGGATGCTTTCCAAACAGTTTCTCCTTGATAATCTTTTGAGAAATTCTGCTGGTGTTCTGATGCTCTGCCACCCAGATTCTCACGTTCTGACCTTTTAAATCAAATTCGGAGTATGTCTCCCCGCATCCATAGATATGCTCCTTAGGATTCGTAGGAAAACTCAACCAATAGCGGTTAACTCCCTCTTTGTTTTTCCCCTCATAAGCCAGACGAAGCTGACTTCCTTCCTGGCTCAACAGAAATATATGCTCCTGAGAAGTGGCGGAATCCTCATAGGTAAGAATCCATCCGTTACTGACTTCCTTCACAGACTTTCTTGTGAGCTTTCTCTTGTTTTTAATTTTTTGTTTGTACTTAAAACTACCTCTGGACATGGAAAAATTGTTTTCGCCCTGGGCTACCATTACTTCCATTTCCATTATTTGATTCGTATTAATGACCGTGTCCCCCTTATCCTCCAATTTTCTCCCAAAACCGCTTTAATTAATTAATCGTTTTAATTAATTATATTATGTTGTTCGATTTTTATCAACAAAAGCATAAAAAAAAGATGCACAATCTTGCACATCTTCTTTTATGAAAAATAACGAACCAAGAATTTATATAAAACAAAAAAATCTTTCATAATTTATTAATATTCTCAACACAGTTTGTTCACAGATTCCCTTTAATATAAAACTTGTCAGAACAAATGACATATCTTTTTTCATAACTCCCTCTTAAAAAGTGGTGCTTTTCCCGGCACCGCTTTTTTACTGTCCAAAACAAGTTTTCCTATTTTTCTATCCTATTTATATTTTCCCAGAATTCCAACAGAATACCATTGGTGGTTTCATTGATGGCAATGGTTTTTTCTTCTGTCACACTCTCCTGCCACTTGCTGTCCTCACCACACACATCCATGCCTATAAATGAGTGCTTCTCTTTTATCTGTCCCAATATATCCAATGCCCCCTTTAGGGTCATCTCTCCCTGATCCCAGTCACAGACAGCATCTTCCTTTGACAGCACATCCTTATCAAAAGACACATAGACAGGATTTGCATCTTCCCCTATTCCATCCAGTCCCAGTTGCACTTTCGGGTGGGATTCCAATTGGCAAAACAGTTTCTCATCCACTCCCACCATATAAACCCTCTGCAGATGAGGAAGGGTTTCCAAGGCCTCCAACACCCATCCGCCGCAGGAGGTAATCTGTCCAAAGGAGGGCGGCTGCATATCCGGATGATGGTCAAACAAAACCAGTGAAAAAGGCTTCTCTATTTTTTCCAACCATAAAAGAGACAGATAGTGATAATTTCCGGAATCCAAAAAGTGAACATCCTCCGCCCCACAGGGCGCTATCCTCTGTCGCAGTTCATCCTTCGCCTCATCATCCAGATAACAGTTGGTCCCCTGAATGTTTCTGCAATCCAATTCTATTACTTCTTTTTTCATAAAAAAATTCTGGGGCAGATAAGCCCCAGACATATGCATTACAATCATTTTCATATCCTTTTCTGCAAATGATTACTATGATTCTTCCGCTACTTTGTTCTTTTGCACAAAAAACATAACCACGCCTGCGCCTACGATAATAATATATCCTATAATACTGAATACATCCGGCATCTCTCCCAGAAACAGCATTCCCAAAAT
>JALELK010000110.1 GCA_022768745.1 Lachnospiraceae bacterium | reverse complement strand
CTATATTTTGTGCATTTTTTATGATATAAGGGTATTTTTTTACGAAAACAGTATTGGAAACATTTCCGAAACTGTATAAAAAAAGATGGTTTCCGGTAATGGAAACCATCTTTTTACCTTGTCTTTTTCAAAAATTATTTTGATTCTACAGCATCTTCAGGCTTTTCGACAGCTGTAATTGCGCTCTTCTGCATAGGAATACGGCAGTTCTTATTGCTACCGAACTCTACGATTACAGTATCCTCCTGAATATCAATGATAACACCATAAAAACCACTGGATGTTAAAACTGTGTCCCCAACTGCTAAAGATGCCATCATAGCGTTTTTATTCTTTGTCTCCTTCTGCTGTGGACGAATCATAAAGAAATACATAAACGCGAACAAAACAACAATCCATACAATCATACTAATCATTGGGCTTTTCGCACTACTCATCAAAATATCCATCATTATATCCTCCTGTTTTCCTAAGGGTTTTCCCTCAAATCTTTTTTATTGTACTAAACTAGCACCAACTTATCAAGTAAAACAGCAACTTTTGTGTTTACTCTCCTCGTTCCATACTCTCTAATTTATTTTTCTTATAGGAAGCAAACTCCCCTGCATCTAAAGCATCCCGAATCTCTTCCATCATATTGTTATAGAAATAAAGATTATGCAACACGCAAAGTCTCATACCAAGCATTTCCTTTGCTTTCAATAAATGTCTGATATAGGCTCTGGAGTATGTGCGGCATGCAGGACACTGACACCCCTCCTCAATAGGTCTCATATCCTTTTCATACTTTTGATTGAACAGATTCAATTTTCCATGAGCTGTATATACGTGTCCGTGGCGTCCATTTCTGCTGGGGTAAACACAATCAAAGAAATCAATTCCTCTTTCTACTCCCTCCAAAATATTGGCCGGAGTACCAACCCCCATAAGATATGTTGGCTTGTCCTGTGGCAGATAAGGTACTGTTTCATCCAAAATATGATACATTTCCTCATGGGTTTCACCAACAGCCAGACCACCCACAGCATATCCATCCAAATCCATCTCCGCTATTCTCTTGGCGTGTTCAATACGAATATCCTCATAAACGGCTCCCTGATTGATTCCAAAAAGCAACTGATTTTTATTGATGGTATCTTCAAGAGAATTCAGTCTGGCCATTTCTTTTTTGCACCGGGCCAGCCATCTGGTGGTTCTGTCCACCGAATTCTGTACATACTCCCGGTCCGCCTTACTGCTTGGGCACTCATCAAAGGCCATAGCAATAGTAGAACCTAAATTTGACTGTATCTGCATACTCTCTTCCGGTCCCATAAAAATTTTGTGACCGTCAATGTGGGATTGGAAATATACTCCCTCTTCTTTTATCTTGCGAAGTCCAGAAAGAGAAAACACCTGAAATCCGCCGGAATCTGTAAGAATCGGCTTATCCCAGGCCATAAACTTATGAAGTCCCCCAAGTTCCTTAATCAGTTTATCTCCTGTTCTCACATGGAGATGATAGGTATTGGAAAGTTCCACCTGGGTTTTAATCTGTCTCAAATCATCTGTAGACACCGCTCCCTTAATGGCAGCCACCGTTCCCACATTCATAAACACAGGGGTCTGTATGGTACCGTGCACTGTCTCCAAACAGGCTCTCTTTGCTCTTCCTTCTGTTTTTAAAACCTTATACATAAATTTTCTTCCTACTATACTGTAAATAACTTTTTATTTATCATCTTTATAAAAACTAATCACACTATCCATTTTTGAGCTGAGATTTGAAAAAAGGGCATCTACTATGGTAAGTGCTGCCATGCTTTCCACCACAACCACTGCTCTGGGTACAATGACAGGATCATGGCGACCGGTAATCTCGATTTCTTTTTCCTCCCCGAAAATGTCCACTGTCTTTTGACTTCTGGCAATGGATGGAGTTGGTTTTACCGCTGCTCTAAAAACAATGTCACTTCCATCGCTCATTCCACCCAGCACTCCTCCGGAGTGATTGGTGAGTTTGACCGGCTTTTCTCCGGACATACAAAAAGAGTCATTATTTTCTGCACCTGTAGAATCTGCCACCTGAAATCCGTCTCCGATTTCAAATCCTTTCACTGCTCCAATGGAGAGAATTGCCTTTGCCAGATTTGCATCCAACTTTTCAAATACCGTCTCGCCAATTCCCACCGGCATTCCCGATACTACGCACTCAATAACGCCTCCGGCAGAATTTTTTTCTGAAATGCATTCTTCCAGATATTTTCCCGCCTCTTCGGCAGCCTGCGCATCCGGCATATAAAGAGGATTTTGAAAAATCTCACCGTAATCTATGGTCTGCGCCTCCACAGGGCCAATCTTTTTGCTGTAGGTGACAATAGAAATTCCAAGCTGTTCCAATATTTTGACAGCGATGGCACCGGCAGCCACTCGTCCGATGGTCTCACGACCTGAGGAACGTCCGCCCCCTCTGTAATCTCTGATTCCGTATTTTTCCTGAAAGGTGAAATCTGCATGCCCCGGTCTGTAAACCTCAGCAATATTTGAATAATCTTTGGAATGCTGATCCTTGTTGCGAACCATCAGTGAAATAGGGGTTCCTGTGGTCTTTCCCTCAAAAACACCAGATAAAATCTCCACCTGATCTCCTTCTGCCCTGGCTGTTGTGTACTTTGACTGTCCGGGCTTGCGTCGATTCAAAAAGCGCTGTATATCCTCTTCTATGATAGGCACCCCTGCCGGCACACCGTCTATAACAACGCCCAAAGCCGGTCCGTGGGATTCCCCCCAAGTTGTGATTCTAAATTGTTGTCCAAATGAGGAACCTGCCATCTTTTCATCCTTTCTGATATATTAAATCAATTTGTGAATTGCTATACTGTTTGGCTTGTCCACCTTTACCGGTGCATTTTTCATAAGAATCGTCTTCTTGCTGTGTTCTACCGTAAAAGTGCGGATTTCATTGGAGTCATGATTTAAGCTAACCAGAGTCTTTTCATCCGGTAAGATTGCAATGCTCTTTGGATAGTCACCACTGACATAAGAAATTCCCTCCAATTCCAGTGAGCCATTCTTTCCAATTTGAAGACAGGATACTCTGTTGGAACCATCCATAGAAACATACAAATATTTGCCATCCTTGGATATCACCATAGCTGAGCTGGAAGAAATATCATCCGGCTTGTCCAGTACCGACTGGCTTCCAATCTTGTCAAAGACCGGACCATTTTCATCCAGTTTATGTGTATAAATCTCCACCTCATTTGTGGCTTCCTCCAAAATGTATGCATAAGCTCCATCATTTGAGAAGGCAATAGTTCTCGGTGCGGTATTAAATCCGCAACGGATAATATCGTTTAACTTAAGCTTCCCGGCTTCGTAATCCACCTCATAAATTTTAATCTGGTTCAATCCCCAGTCCACCGCACAGAGATACTTCTCATCCGGTGTCAATTTCACGCAGGAAACCCTTGGTTCCAAACGTTTTTCAACAGAAGACTTTCCTATTCCCTGATGGAAAACACCGTCTGCGATACCAGCAATGCTTCCATCCTTATTTAAACGCATCATTGTTACTTTTCCGTCATGGAAACCTGCTAAGAATAAGTATCTGTCCTGTGAATCAATTTCCACATAGCATCCTCTCATTCCTCCAATCCAAACCTGATTGATTTTGGTTAAATCACCATTTTCATCGATGGTAAAGGAAGCGATTCCCTCATCAGCGATGGAATACAAAAACTTTCCGCTATGAGCCACCGCAAGGTTTGACGGATTATTGATTGGAGCTACAGAGCGCTCTTTCAACGCTCCCTTTTCCATATCAATATCATAAACATGAATTCCCACACTGTTCTCGTGTGTATAAGTTCCTACATATGCAACGTATCTTTCCTGTGCCATAATTAGTCCTCCTTTCGTCGCAATATGTCAAATGCGTCCAACGTAACTCCCAGGTCAATCCATAACTTTTGTTTCGGATGGGGTGCAGATTCCATATCCTCACCTTCCTCATTGACAATTCGTCTGACCTGTACTTTTGTATTCTCCCCATTGGGTTTCATAACCTCAATGGTTTCTCCCACAGAAAACTTATTCCTCTGCTCTATCTCGTAGAGGCCTTCTGCATTCTGCGGTCCTACAATTCCTAAATAAGTATACTCCTTAATATAGGTATTGCTATCATAAATTTGCGCTTCCTCCGAAGGTTTGCCAAAAAAGAAACCGGTTGTAAACTGACGATAGGTACAGTTCGATATCTGCTCCTGATACCACGGCATATTTTTTTGGTATTTCTCTTCGGACTCAAGGTAATCATCAATGGCCTTTCGGTAAGTTCTGGCCACTGTAGCCACATACAGTGCCGTCTTCATACGACCTTCGATCTTAAAACTGTCAATTCCGGCATCGATAAGTTCCGGAATGTGTTCAATCATACACAAATCTTTGGAATTGAAAATGTAAGTTCCTCTTTCATTTTCATATACCGGAAGATACTCACCGGGTCTTTGTTCCTCCACCACTGCATACTTCCATCGACAGGGATGGGTGCAGGCTCCCTGATTGGCATCTCTGCCAGTAAAGTAATTACTCAAAAGACATCTTCCGGAATAGGAAATACACATAGCCCCATGGATAAAGGTTTCAATCTCCATATCCTCCGGAATATTCTGTCTGATTTCTTTGATTTCTGCTAAAGACAACTCTCTGGCTGACACAACTCTGGTGGCTCCCAAACGATTCCAGAACTGATATGTGCCATAGTTGGTATTGTTCGCCTGGGTACTGATGTGAATATCAATCTCCGGGCAAATTTCCTTAGCAAGGGTAAACACCGCCGGGTCAGCGATAATCAACGCATCCGGTTTCAATTCTTTCAGTTCTTTAAAATACTCCCTGACCCCTTCCAAATCATCATTGTGGGCCAGAATATTGGCAGTAACATAAACCTTTACATTATGCTCATGGGCAAAGGCAATGCCCTCCGCCATATCTTCCTTTGAAAAATTTTTCGCCTTTGCGCGAAGTCCGTAAACTTCGCCGCCAATATATACCGCATCTGCGCCAAAGATAACTGCAACCTTTAATACTTCAAGGCTGCTGGCAGGCACAAGCAATTCTATATTTCTCATCATCAAAGTCCTTCCTTTGGCACTTATTTCATAGTACAGACTGCCAGTCCGTCTCCCACCGGCAAAATACTGCAGACAAAATCTTCATCCTGAGTAAGCAGTTGCAGATACTCCCGCATCCTCTTGTGAATGGTTCGATTACGTCGTTCAATGGCATAATGGGATTCCAGCAAGTCTCCCTCCTGCAAAATATTGTCCGTCACCAAAATGCTGCCGCTGTGCATCCTCTCCTTTAAAAAAGGTAAAAATGCCGGGTACTGTCCCTTTGCCGCATCCATAAAAATAAAATCATAGGAGTCTGTCAGTGTGGGAAGAATTTCCATGGCATCCCCCTCCAAAAGGGTAATACACTCTTCCTTTTTCCCCCGCTTAAAGTTTTCCTTTGCAATGGGAATCCTTGGTTCATAATTTTCTATGGTGGTGATATGACAAGGCTTTGGACTGTAGCTGGCCATTAACAATGCCGAAAATCCAACTGCAGTTCCTACTTCCAAAATATTTTCAGGTTGTATTGTCTGCATCATCCACTTCATGAAATCCTGGGTATCCTTTCGGATAATGGGAACGAAATTGTCTATTGCTTCCTTTTCTATCTCCTGCAGATAGGGGATTTCCTCTCTGGCAAGGGATGAAAGATACGTCACATAACGCTCACTTACTATCATTTTACACTTCCATAATTATAGGCATAATCATCGGTCTTCTCTGGGTTTCCTTCCATACGAAGTCTCCCAAAGAGTCCTTGATTTCACTCTTGATTTTTGTCCAATCGGTAACGTTCTTTTCCATGAGACGCTCCATCGTATCATTCAAAACCGTTCTGGCACTGTCCATCAAATCCTCAGAATCTCTCACGTAGACAAATCCTCTGGATACAATGTCAGGTCCCGCCAACACCTGTCCGCTTCCGGATTCCAAGGTCAATACCACAATAATGATACCATCCTCTGCCAGATGCTGTCTGTCTCTTAATACAATATTTCCTACGTCTCCCACGCCAAGACCATCTACCATAATGGCTCCGGTATGAACACGTCCGCTAACCTTTGCAGATTCATCGTTCACCTCCAGCACATCTCCTGAAGAGAGAATGAAAATATTGTCCTTGTTAATACCAAGGCTTTCTGCAATCCTAGCCTGTGCCAAAAGATGCTTGTACTCACCATGAACAGGAATCGCGTACTTTGGACGAACCAAAGAATAAATCAGCTTTATTTCTTCCTCACAGGCATGTCCGGAAACATGCACATCCTGAAAGATTACGTTTGCCCCCTTCATTGCCAGCTCATTAATCACATTGGAAACCGCTTTTTCATTTCCCGGAATCGGATGTGAACTGAAAATAATGGTATCATTTGGCTTAATCGAGATTTTTCTGTGGGTACCGTTTGCCATACGGGACAAGGCTGCCATAGACTCTCCCTGACTACCGGTGGTAATCAATACGGTTTTTTCATCCGGATAATTCTTAATCATCTCAATGTCCACAAGAGTGTTATCCGGCACATTCAGATATCCCAGTTCTGAGGCTGTGGCAATAATGTTAACCATACTGCGGCCCTCTACACAAACCTTACGATCATATTTGTGGGCTGTATTAATAATCTGCTGCACACGGTCCACATTGGACGCAAAAGTAGCAATGATAATTCTGGAGTTGGAATGCTCTGCGAAAAGACTGTCAATGGTTTTTCCCACAGTGCGTTCTGACTGGGTAAACCCATGGCGTTCTGCATTGGTACTGTCACACATCAATGCCAACACACCTTTCTTTCCCAATTCTCCAAATCTCTGCAAATCAATGGCATCTCCATAAACCGGAGTGTAGTCCACCTTAAAGTCTCCGGTGTGAATCACAATTCCTGCCGGAGAATAGATTGCCAACGCTGCAGCATCCTGAATACTGTGATTGGTCTTAATAAACTCTACTCTGAAACAACCAAGGTTGATATTCTGTCCGTATTTTACAACTTTTCTCTTTACCTTGGTAAGAAGTCCGTGTTCTTTTAACTTGTGTTCAATCAATCCATTGGTAAGTTTCGTAGAATAAATGGGTACATTTAATTCCTTTAACACATAAGGAATCGCACCAATATGATCCTCGTGACCATGGGTGATAAAGAATCCCTTTACCTTGTCCTCGTGTTCTTTCAGATAAGAGATATCCGGGATTACCAAATCAATTCCCAACATATCATCCTCTGGGAATGCCAATCCGCAATCCACCACAATAATGCTATCCTCATACTCGAAAGCTGTGATGTTCATTCCAATCTGTTCCAGTCCGCCCAATGGAATGATTTTTAATTTACCTGTATTCTGTTGTTTACTCAAAATTTACCTCCTAATTTTAATCCATCTCGAAATCGGTATCTTCCACCAATTCCTCAAAAACTTTAACTACCGCATTAAACTCCAAGTCGTCCTCCACAATTTCATAAGTAACGTCTGTGTCGTCCTCTGCAATCTCTTTTAAAATGAAAGCCTCGGTATCTCCCTCACTATCTTCCGTAACCAGCAGATACTTATTTTCATTTAAAGTCGTCTCCTCAAGTACATAAACAGTAATATCTTCCTGTGTATCCGGTGCAATCAATGTAATACTGTCCATCTTTTTTCCTTTCTAATTCTTGAGGGAATCCAAATATCCCTGTAAAATATACATGGCTGCAATTTCATCCACATATTCTTTGCGATGCTCCCGGCGGATTCCGGTTTCCATCATCACTTTGTCTGCCGCCACTGTGGAAAGTCTCTCATCCCAGAGAACCACCTCTAAATGAGTTCTGTTTTCCAACATGATTTTAAACTCTTCTGTCTCTTGGCAACGATTGCCCTCTGTTCCATTCATGTTTTTCGGATATCCCAAAACAATCCGTCCAACCTGATAAGTTTCAATTAGCTCGTCTATTCTCGCAAGGGTTTTTCTAAGCTTTGATGGCTTTTCCCTGCGAATAATTTCAACTCCTTGTGCAGTCAAAAGTAAGGGGTCACTGATTGCAACCCCGACTGTCTTTGTTCCATAATCCAATCCCAAAATTCTGTTTGTGGTATCCATATTATCTCCACGCCTCATTTGAGATGTATTCCTTTAAGAGTTCCTCCACCAATTCGTCACGCTCCACCTTCATAATCAGACTTCTGGCATTGTTGTGACTGGTAATAAAGGTAGGATCTCCGGACATAATGTATCCCACAATCTGATTTACCGGATTATATCCCTTTTCTTTCAAAGCCTCATATACCACTTTCAATACTTCTTTGACCGAAGTTGGTGTCTCCTTCTGAACCTTAAAATACTGTGTATTACTTAAGTTTTGCATAGTTATCCGCACCTTCTGCTCTTTTGTTTTTAGGTTTGTCCAAGACTCCCCCACTTTCAAGCTAATTATCATCATTTTAGTATATTACAGTTTAAATGTAAAGTGTTCTGCCATCTCTCACAACCGGCCCTACCTCTTTCTTTTCTATACCGGCGTAAACTGATAAATGTCATCCTGTAGGTTTTCTCCCATTACACCCATCATCCTCTGATTGGAAATATTTTCAGATGTTTTATAAGCCACCCGAATATATTCCTTTGTATATCCTGTGTAATAGGAAATGCCATCCATTTCCAAGGGTGTCTCAAACAACACCTCCACCGGACGTCCTATAAAACTCTCCCGGAATTCCTTTGACATTGTTTTTTCCAATCCAAGCAGTACATCGCTGCGCTGGGTCTTTATGGGTTCAGGTACCTGGTTTGGCATGGTAGCCGCCTTTGTGCCCTGGCGTTTGGAATATTTAAAAATATGCATTTCATAAAAATGAATGTTTTCTAAATAATCCCTCGTCTCCTGAAATTCCTCTTCCGTCTCTCCCGGGAATCCTACAATCACATCTGTTGTAATCGCCGGATTTGAAAAGTATTTTCGCAGAATCTCACAGCCTTTTTTATATTCTTCCACTGTATACTTGCGATTCATACGTTTTAATGTCTCATCACATCCGCTTTGCAAAGACAGATGAAAATGGGGACAGAACTTTTTCACATTGGCCAGACGCTTTGCAAACTCCTCTGTAATCACCTGGGGTTCCAAAGAGCCCAATCGAATTCTTTCTATGCCCTCAATTTCTGCCACCGCCTCAATCAGAGCAAGCAGCTGTTCCTGAACCACTTGATTTCGATATACCTGATTATAATTTTCGTTCAGACCATAAGAGCTCAAATGTATTCCTGTTAAAACCACTTCCTGATATCCCGCCTGGGCAAGGCCTGTGATTTCTTTTACCACATCCTCCACTTCTCTGCTTCGGACTCTGCCCCTGGCAAATGGAATAATACAGTAGGAGCAGAACTGATTGCATCCATCCTGAACCTTGATAAATGCTCTGGTATGCTCTCCGGTGGTTTTTACCGAAAGATTTTCATACTCGTATACCCCATCATTGATGTCCACACAGGAGACTACTTTTTCTTTTTTATTTTTCTTTGCGAATTCATGAATCAGTTCCACCAATTGGTTCTTCTGATTATTTCCAATCACAATATCCACAGCCAAATCATCAATCACCTGTTGACTGCTGGTCTGCACATAGCATCCCGCGGCCACAACAATACTATCCGGGTTATGTTTTCTCGCCCTGTGAATCATCTGTCGGGATTTGCGGTCTGCCATATTGGTCACGGAACAAGTGTTGATTATATACACATCCGCCTTTTCATTAAAATCTACAATCTCATATCCAGCAGCCATCAACATCTCCTGCATGGCTTCCGTCTCATATGAATTTACTTTACATCCCAAATTGTGAAGGGCAGCTCTCATTTTCTTCTCCAAGTTTTACTCCTAACAATCATTGACTTTTCCTCCTATTTGAATTACCATACTTTCATAGAGAACATTTAGGAGGTGCGTTATGCAAAAGGTTCAGATTTCATTAAATTCAATCGACAAAGTAAAGTCTTTCGTCAATACAATCAACCAGTATGATTATGATTTCGATTTAATCTCTGGCAGATATGTCATTGATGCTAAATCCATTATGGGTATCTTCAGTTTGGACTTGTCCAAGCCTATTGATTTGTCTATCCACACCGATAGTGATGCATCTGACGTTATGGAAGCTTTAAAGCCATACATTGTCTAATTCTAAAAGAAAAGGGGTTGGTCCATTGGACTGACCCCTTATTTTTTTACGCTTCTACCTGAATCGTTTCTACAGATTCGATTGCCTCTTTCATTAAATCATCAATGACTTCTGCCAGTTTTTCTTCTGACTTCTTGATTACCTTAATGTTTGGCTTTGTCACCGGATGCTTTGCCACAAAAATAGTACAGCAATCCTCGTAAGGCAAAATCGAAGTTTCATATGTGCCGATTTTCTCCGACACTTCTACAATCTCCTGCTTGTCAAAACCAATCAGAGGACGATATACCGGCATGGTACACACTTCATTGGTGGCCGCCAAAGACTGCATTGTCTGGGACGCCACTTGTCCGATGCTTTCTCCGGTTACCAATCCAAGACATCCGTCCTGTTTTGCAAAATGCTCTGCAATTTTCATCATATAGCGACGCATAATAATGGTCAGTTCCTCATGAGGACATTTTTCGTAAATAGCCAGCTGGATATCTGTAAAATTCACAATATGCAAACGAATAGGGCCTGTGTAAACAGAAATCTCCTTTGCCAAATCCACTACCTTTTGTTTTGCTCTCTCAGAGGTATAAGGTGGTGCGTGGAAATAAGTGGCATCAATAGACACACCTCGTTTTGAGACCATATATCCTGCAACCGGGGAATCAATTCCTCCGGACAAAAGAAGCATGGCACTTCCGTTGGTTCCCACCGGCATTCCTCCCGGTCCCGGAATTTCCTCTGAGTAAAAGCTAATCTGCTCACGGATTTCCACATACAGCATCACATCCGGATTATGGACATCTACCTTCATTTCAGGAAAGGCATCCAAAATTCTGCCTCCCAATTCCGCATTCAATTCCATAGAATCCATAGGATAATTTTTTCTCGCCCGTCTCGCCTTCACCTTAAAAGTGAGGTTTTTGTCCGGATAGATTTTATTCATATAGGCAACCACATCCTTGGCCAACTGGTCAAATCCCTGGTCTTCCACCATCACTGCCGGACAAATCCCTGTGATACCGAACACATGACTTAATGCCTCTATGGTTTCGTCGTAATCATAGTCTCCCAGCGTCTCCACAAACACACGCCCCTGTTGCTTGTGAACATTAAACTCTCCATCCACATTTCGAAGAGCATATCGAATCTGTCTTACCAGGGCATCCTCAAAAAGGAAACGATTCTTTCCCTTAATGCCAATCTCTGCATATTTTATCAAAAATGCTTTGTACATTTTTCTCTCCTTCCTTTTGTATTACATTATTAGTATCTTGTGTATTTTGAAAGCATTGGAATCAATGTCTCCATTGTATCGCATGCATAATCAATTTCTTCCATTGTGGTGTGTACAGAAAAGCTGAATCGAACCGTACTGCCCAAAAGTCCCCGTTCAATTCCAATGGCCTGCAGCGTCTTACTAACCGCCGGTTTGTTTGAGGAGCAGGCACTACCTGCAGACACATAAATTCCTTTGTCCTCTAACGCGTGTAATAAGACCTCACTTCTGACTCCCTTTACACTGACGCTGACAATGTGCGGGGCATTCTGATTGTCCTTGTGTCCATTGATAGTGACACCCGGTATTTTTTCTGTCCTCTCAATAAAATGATTTCTTATCTGATAAAGACGTGCTATCTTTTCATCAAAGTCCTGATAAATCTCCATAGCCGCCTGACCCAAGCCTGCAATGGCAGGAACATTCTCTGTACCGGAGCGCATTCCCAATTCCTGACCGCCACCTAAAATAATAGGTCTTACTTTCACCCTGTCTCTCACAAACAAAAATCCGCTTCCCTTTGGTCCATGAATTTTGTGTCCACTGACCGTCAACAAATCGATGCCTATTTTCTTTGGATAAATGCGGAATTTGCCATAGGATTGAATGGCATCCACATGAAACAGGCAATTGGGATTCATCTGCTTAATCAGTTTTGCAGCCTCCTCAATCGGTTCTACCGCACCAATCTCATTGTTCACATGCATAATGGAGACTAAAATCGTATCTCTCGTCATAGCCTTCTTCAAATCCTGCAAAGAGATAACACCATAGACATCCACAGGAAGATAAGTTACCTCAAATCCCTGCTCCTGCAAATAGGCATAAGGATTACCCACAGAAGGATGTTCAATGGATGTGGTTATCACCCGCTTCCCGGCTCTTTGATTTGCCATAGCCGCACCAATAATCGCCAGATTATTTCCTTCTGTTCCTCCGGAGGTGAAGTAAATTTCCTTGTCATTCACCTTTAATGTTTTGGCGATTCTCGCCCTTGCTTCCTTAATGTAATTTTCTGCCTCCATCCCACGGTTGTGAAGGGATGAGGGATTTCCGTAATCTGTGCGAAGCACCTGCATCATCAAATCTGCCGCAGAAGCTGAACACCGTGTTGTCGCCGAATTATCTAAATATGCTTCCATATCTCGTTCCAACCTATATCCTTTTTTGTATTATTTGATAGTTTATTATATGTGACGTCATTTGCAATGTGCCTAGCACTCACATGCCAGCATCACCATAGACATGGATGTAATCGCCGCCGTATCTGTGCGCAAAATACGTTTCCCCAAGGATAAAATTTCCATAGTATCCTGCACCATTTCAATCTCTTCCGGAGCAAATCCCCCTTCCGGGCCGATAAAAATCGCAATAGAAGACGCATCTTTTACCTTTGCAAGAGCAGTTTTTGTGGCATCCATTCCATCTTTGCACTCATAAGGTACCAATTTCAAATCGCAGTTGGTATTTGCATATTCCACCGCTTCCTTATAGGTCATCACCGAATGAACCTGAGGAATCCGACTTCGCTTGGACTGCTTTGCCGCTGACTCCGCAATGGACTGATATCGCTTGCACCGATTCGCTTTCTTTTTTTCGTCCAGTTTTACCACGCAATATTTCATTTCCACCGGGATAATCTCATAAACTCCTAATTCCACTGCCTTTTCCACTACCGTTTCCATCCGGTCTCCCTTTGGTATCGCCTGAAATAAATATATCTTTTGGGGTAGTTCCGTGCTTGGAACCTCTTCTGATACTTCCAGCTTTACCATATCTTTTTGACAGATTAGTAACTCACACAAAAAGTTTCGCTGATTCTCACAACTCACCCGAAGAATCTCTCCCGGTTTCATCCGAAGAACAGAGACAATATGTTTTACATCGTCCCCCTGAAGTTCAAACTGCTGTCCCACCTCTATGGATTGTTCTATAAAAATTTGTTGCATTTATTACCTCTGTTTTCTCGCTGTCACATTACGCCACTCGCCCTGGGCATTACATTCCACAATCTCAAGTCCTGCATTTTCCAGTGCCCTTTTTACCTCATCCTCTTTAAAGTCAATAATGCCTGAGGTAATCAGATATCCTTCCGGTTTCATAGCATCTGCCAAAGCCGGTGCCATAGGAATAATAATATCCGCTAAAATATTTGCAAAAACCACATCGTATTTATCTTTTCCAACCTTCGCCTGTAACTCCTCATCATCGATGAGATTTCCCACATAAAAATCACCAAGGCTGTGCTCTAAATGATTCACATCAAAATTTTCATAACTGGAAGCAATACAATCCTCATCAATATCTGTTCCCACTACGTGGGCTGCTCCCATCTTTAATGCAATAATGGAAAGAATTCCACTGCCGCACCCCACATCTAAAACTTCCTGCTTAGGTTTCAAGTACTTGTCCATCTGTTTAATTACCAACTGTGTACTCTCATGCTTTCCTGTCCCAAAGGAGACTCCGGGATCAATCTCAACCAAAGTCTTTCCCTCCAGGTCAGCAGGTGCTTCCTCCCAGGTAGGTTTGATAAACACATCTCCAATGGTAAATGAGGAGAAAAACTGTTTCCAGTTGTCCCGCCAATCTGCCTCATCGGATATTTCTGTTGTAATGCTGCCCTCACCAACATTGGCATAGGTTTTCATATCATCCAATTCTTCTTTAAGATCAGACAATAGTTCTGTGGCATCCTGTCCTTCCTCCAGATAAAAACTCACCTGACTTTTCCCATCGTCTGCGGCCATATCCGGCTGTAGTTCCTCAAAAACACCGCCCTGACGGTCTCCATCCAATACAGGAACCAAATTGTCAATTTCCACATTGACGATTCCTTTTTCTCCCAACATAGCACAAACCAAATCCTCTGCCTCTGTGGTAGTGTGAATTGTATATTTTATCCATCTCATAATATCACCAACGCCTTTTATATCACTGTCAATTTACATACAGAGTTTATTATATCAGAAAATCCTCATATAGAAAAGTTTTATTTAGGGACGGATACCAGTGGCCTGTTGGTCCGGTACTATCGGCTCCAAGGTCTGTCCCCTTTGGACCATTTTTACATTTTCAGTTGCAGACTTCGTCTGGGCTGTATCGCCTGGACCGGGGCTGCTTTTTATTATGTCGAAATTTTTTACGTATCTCTAGAATACAGATTTTGTTTTCTTTATTAAAACTGTCTTTTCAAGGTTCGACAATCGCTGGGATGATGTTCGTCTGTGGCAGATATGATTGCAGAGCAAATTAGAGATTCTTAGAACTTGGTAATTATTAGGTACGAGGGTACAAGGATGTACCCGAGAGGCATAATCGCACCCGGATGGTGCGTTTATGCCGGTACCGTAAATTTTTATATATGTGAAGTATCAAGTTCTTAGAATCTCTTATGAAGCGGTTGCCTAAATATCTGCCATCGACAAACACATCCTTAGCGAAAAGTCGAAGCCGTGAAAGAGACAGTTTCCTTCAAACAAAATCTGTATTAAGAGATACTGTAAATTTTCTCCAAATAATAAAAAGCAGCCCCCGGTCCAGGCGATATAACCCGGCCGAAGCCTGCTTATAAACAGATAAAATAATCCAAAGGGGACAGATACTGGGGCCATTGGTACCGGACCAACAGGCCACTGGTATCCGTCCCTAATGGTTCATTTTACAAATCATCTACGGCATCTTTTAATTTGTCCATAAATCCTTTTTTCTTTTTTTCTTCTTTGACGGTGGTGCCGCCGGCTTTTAAGGTCTTGCCGGTCTGCTCGTCAAATTTACGCAAAGTCTCCTTCGCATCGTGACTCAGATTGGTAGGCACCTGAACCACCAATGTAACATAGTGGTCACCTCTTGTGGCCTTGTTTCTAAGAGAAGGTACTCCCTTTCCTTTCAGACGAATTCTGGTGTCTGTCTGTGTTCCCGGTTTTACCTCATATACCACCTTGCCATCCAAAGTGTCAATCATCACCTCTCCACCTAGAGCTGCCTGAGCAAAGGAAATCGGCGCAGAAGAATAAATATCGTATTCGCTTCTCTGGAAAATTGCATGAGGAGCAACACGAACCTCAACCAACAAATCGCCTCTTGGGCCACCATTGATTCCCGGCTCGCCCTTTTCCCGGATACGGACACTCTGTCCGTTGTCAATTCCGGCAGGAATCGATACCTGGATTCTCTTCTTACGAGTAATGTACCCTGTACCACGACAGTCGGAACATTTTTCTTTGATAATCTGTCCTTTACCCTGACAATCCGGACAGGTTGTTATATTCTGAACGGTTCCAAAGAAAGACTGCTGTGTCACACGAATTTTTCCCTGGCCCCCACACTTGCTACAGGTAACCTTGCTGGTTCCGGGCTTTGCTCCGGAACCGTGACAAGTCTCACATTCGTCTTTCAATACCAGTTCAATTTCTTTTTCGCAGCCAAAAGCTGCCTCTTCAAATTTAATATTAACTCTGGCTCTGACATTCTGACCCTTCATAGGGCCATTGTTTGCACGTCTCGCGCCACCCCCAAAGAAATCTCCAAAAATATCTCCGAAAATGTCACTAAAGTCCATACCGGAAAAGTCAAATCCACCACCGCCCATGCTACCGTCAAATGCAGCATGACCATACTGGTCATATTGTCTTCTCTTGTCCGGATCACTCAACACTGCATAAGCTTCCTGACATTCCTTGAATTTTTCTTCCGCTTCCGGATCATCCGGATGCATATCCGGGTGATATTTTTTCGCCGTCTGGCGGAATGCTTTTTTGATTTCATCTTCTGAAGCGCCCTTACTTATACCCAGCACTTCATAATAGTCGCGTTTATCAGCCATCTTTATACCTTTCTACAACTATATCCTTCCCTGAAAAATCAAGGAAGGATATGGCATTTTTTGTTCTATTTCCTATGTGAATTAAACCTCTTTGAAGTCAGCATCTACAACATCATCATCTGCACCTGCATTGCCAGCATCGGAAGCTGCACCACCCATATTACTCATATCAGGGCCTGCGGCACCCTGTGCTGCCTGAGCCTGTTCATACATCTTTGCGAATACCTTCTGGGCACTCTCCTGTAATTTTTCCTGTGCTGCCTTGAGTTCTCCAACAGTTGCCTCATCCATAACCTCAGTTTCCGGATGTGCATCTAAGATAGCCTGAACTGCTGCAACATCAGCTTCTACTGCAGACTTGTCTGCTGCGTCGATATTGTCACCAACTTCATCCAATGCTTTCTTTGTCTGGAATACAAAGGAATCTGCATCGTTTCTGGCGTCGATTGCTTCTTTTCTCTTCTTATCCTGTGCTTCAAACTCAGCTGCCTCTTTTACTGCCTTGTCGATTTCATCGTCAGACATATTAGATCCGGCTGTGATTGTAATGTGCTGTTCTTTTCCTGTTCCTAAATCCTTTGCAGATACGTTTACAATACCGTTTGCATCAATATCAAAGGTAACTTCAATCTGTGGAACACCTCTCTGTGCTGGTGGAATACCATCCAAACGGAACTGTCCTAATGACTTGTTGTCCTTTGCAAACTGTCTTTCACCCTGAACAACGTTGATATCAACTGCTGTCTGGTTATCTGCTGCTGTAGAGAAAATCTGACTCTTCTTTGTAGGAATTGTTGTGTTTCTCTCAATCAACTTGGTTGCAATACCACCCATAGTCTCGATAGAAAGAGAAAGTGGAGTTACATCCAAAAGTAAGATTTCACCTGCACCTGCATCTCCGGCAAGCTTACCACCCTGAATAGAAGCACCGATAGCTACACACTCATCAGGGTTCAATGTCTTGCTTGGCTCATGTCCTGTCAAAGCCTTTACCTTATCCTGTACAGCAGGAATACGTGTAGAACCACCAACTAAGAGAACCTTGGAAAGCTCACTTGCTGTAAGTCCTGCATCCTTAAGTGCATTCTGAACAGGTACGGCTGTTCTCTCTACCAAGTCATGTGTCAACTCATCAAACTTAGCACGTGTCAAGTTCATATCAAAGTGCTTTGGTCCCTCTGCTGTTGCAGTGATGAATGGAAGGTTGATGTTTGTGGTTGTTGCTGCAGACAACTCTTTCTTTGCCTTTTCTGCAGCTTCCTTCAATCTCTGAAGTGCCATCTTATCAGTAGAAAGGTCTACACCTTCTGCCTTCTTGAATTCATCCAACATCCACTGTGTAATCTTCTGGTCGAAATCATCACCACCAAGACGGTTATCACCGCTTGTAGCCAATACTTCGATAACACCATCACCGATTTCAATGATAGATACATCAAAGGTACCACCACCTAAATCGTATACCATAATCTTCTGCTCGTTTTCATTGTCAAGTCCGTAAGCCAAAGCTGCTGCTGTAGGCTCGTTGATGATACGCTTTACATCAAGACCTGCAATCTTACCTGCATCCTTTGTTGCCTGACGCTGAGCATCGTTAAAGTAAGCAGGGACTGTGATAACTGCCTCTGTTACGCTCTCGCCCAAGTAGTTCTCTGCATCGCTTTTCAGCTTCTGAAGAATCATTGCAGAAATCTGCTGTGGAGAATACCTCTTTCCGTCAATGGTACGACCATTGTCTGTACCCATATCTCTCTTGATAGAAGAAATTGTCTTCTCTGCATTGGTTACTGCCTGACGCTTTGCAGGCTCAACGATTAATCTCTCTCCTGTTTTTGTAAAAGCTACGATAGAAGGTGTTGTTCTTGCGCCTTCCTGGTTTGCGATAACGGTAGGCTTTCCACCTTCCATAACAGCTACACAACTGTTTGTTGTTCCTAAATCAATACCAATTATTTTTCCCATGATTTTTTCCTCCTTATTTCTCTATCTAAATAAATTAATTTGCAACTTTGACCATACTGTGTCGAACTACGCTATCCCGGTACATATAACCCTTTTGCAGTTCTTCCACTACTTCGTTCTCACCGAAGGCTTCATCCTCCACATGCATCACGGCATTGTGGAATTCAGGGTCAAACTCTTTTCCCACAGCCTCAATAGGGCTGACCCCTGCCTCTGCTAGCGAGGTCATCATCTGCTTGTAAATCATCTGCATTCCCTGGGCAAATGGGTCTTCACTTTCTTCCATTCCCACAAGACCTCTCTCGAAATTGTCCACCACTGGGAGTATCTTTTCTATAATACTCTTGGCTCCAATTTCATACATCTGTGTCTTTTCCTTTTCGGAACGCTTACGGAAGTTTTCAAACTCAGCCATCTGACGTTTTACCTTGTCAGATAACTCTTCTATCTTTTCATCTTTTTTGTCTTTTTTTGCTTTCTTATCAATCTTTGCATCTGCTTCAGGTTCTTCTGATTCCTCTGAGCTCTCCGCTTCCTGATTTTCTGTTTCTTCTATGTCCTCAGCCGCTTCCGCAGTTTCTTCTTCCTGAAGTTCTTCCACTTCATCTACTTTCTTTTCCTCTGCCACTTTTACATCTCCTTCCTATGTCAATCTCTCCTCAGGACCTTATCCAACTGAACTTTAAGGTTCTTTAGATTGTCCATAACATTTTCATAATCCATACGCTTTGGTCCGATGATACCTATCGTTCCCTTAACGCCTTCACCTAATTCATAGGTTGCGGTGACGACACTGCAATCCTTCATCGTCTGTATCGGAGATTCATCTCCAATGTAAACTTGAATGCCTGTGTCCTCTGTCTCATCCCCCTGGATCTCGGAAATCAAATCTACCAAGGCCTGTTTTTCTTCAAAGGCACTGATTAACTCACTGGCCTTCTGGGAATCACTGAGTTCCGGATACTTGAAAATGTTGGTAGCACCGCTGGTATAAATCTGCATTTCATCATCCTCATGAATGGTGCCGGCCACAGAATCTAACACCTGAGAAATAATCTCTTCGTGAATTCCTGCCTGTTCCTTCAACCGGGTAATCAAACCTAGGTTGATTTCATTAACGGTCAGACCATTCAGATTTGTATTCAACAAAATGTTTAACTTTAACAAATTCTCATTATCTAACGGTCTCTCCACCGGGATGATTTTGTTTTTGACAATGTTTCCATCCATAACCACAACAGATAAAATTTGATTTTCATCTACCGCAGAAAGCTGAACAAATTTCAACCGGTTCCGCTGTACGGATGGTGCTGAAATCATAGTGGCATACTGGGTATTGTTGGCCAAAACCTTAACCACCTGCTTTAGCATCTTTTCCATCTTTTCCGTCTTTTCAATCATCAGGTCCTTAATCTCTGTGACCTCACGATCCTTATCCGCAATCAGATGGTCCACATAAAAACGATATCCCTTATCAGAAGGAATTCTTCCAGATGAGGTGTGGGGCTGAACAATATAGCCTAGTTCCTCCAAATCCGACATCTCATTTCGAATGGTGGCAGAACTGAGATTCAAATCTGACATCTTCGAAATTGTTCTGGAACCTACAGGTTCACCTGTTTCCAGATAGTTCTGAATAATGGCATTTAGAATTTTCTCTTTTCTCTCACCTAATTCGTCCATACATGCTCCTTTTATGTGGTTGTTAGCACTCGAATAAGAAGAGTGCTAACATTGTCTAGAAATAATGTAGCACTCGAATAATCCTTTGTCAACTATTTTTTTCAAATAAAAAATGGGCTAATGCGTAATTGCTTAAGTCCGTTCCCTTTTCTGTCAAACGGATTCTCCCCGCTTCCAAAACAAGGAGTTCTTCCTGTTTTAATTTTTTCAACTGATTACCATAAATCCCCTCTATACTGCAACCAAAGTTCTTCTGAAATTCCTCTCTGGTAACCCCTTCGTTCATCCTGAGTCCAAGAAACATAAATTCTTCCATTGCATCGTATCGGCTGAGTTCAATCCGGCTGTCCCACAAAGGTGATAATTCCTCTTCCCCCTGCAGTTCATCGCACCGCTTCATATAATCGTAGATATCCCTCACGTTGGTGCCTCTGATATTTTCAATCAAAGATGCTGCTCCAATACCCACCCCAAGATAAGGTTTTCTCTTCCAGTAGATAACGTTATGCTCACAGCGATAGCCTTCTTTTGCATAATTGGAAATTTCGTATTGGTGATACCCATGGCTTTCCAGCACTCTCTGGGTCATCTTGTACAATCCGTACTCTGTATCCTCATCCGGAAGATTTATGGTGGGCTCCCCCAAATGCTGTCTTTTCACATCCTCCTCATATCGCTCAAAAAACGGAGTACCCTCTTCCACAATCAATGAATATGCCGAAATGTGTTCCGGTCGCAACTGAATCACGCTCTCCAAGGTATTCATCAGTTTCTCTCCTGTCTGGTGAGGCAGTCCGGTCATAATATCTACATTAATATTATCAAACCCATTTTTTCTGGCCATATCAAAGGTATGTAAAAAACGCTTGTAATCGTGCACTCGACCAAGAATTTTCAACTCCTCTGCATTGGCCGACTGAAGTCCTATGCTCAGCCGGTTAATCCCCATATGCCGATACGCCGCAAACTTTGCATTGGTCACTGTCCCCGGATTGCACTCTATGGAAATCTCAGCATCCTCTTTTACTGTAAAGTAGGAATAGATAGCATCCAAAATCTGTCCCATCAAATCCCAGTCCAACCAGGATGGAGTTCCTCCACCAATATATATAGAAGAAACAGCAACTGACCTCAGTTGCTGTCCCCCATATTGAATCTCCTTGCAAAGGCTCATCACGTATGCCTTTTGGGTTTTTTCGTCAAACACTCCCGACAAGAAATCACAGTAATCACATTTTCTTATACAAAAAGGAATGTGCACATACAAACCTATCTCATTCATTGCCAAATCCTTTAATCCTCATCTAATTTCAGAACACTCATAAATGCCTCCTGCGGGATTTCTACATTGCCCACCTGACGCATTCTCTTCTTTCCTTCTTTTTGCTTTTCCAGAAGTTTTTTCTTTCGGCTGATATCGCCGCCATAGCACTTTGCCAACACATCTTTTCGCATAGCTCTGACGGTCTCTCTGGCAATTACCTTGCTTCCCACAGCCGCCTGAATGGGGATTTCAAACAAATGTCTCGGTATCTCCTCTTTCAGCTTTTCACACATCTTACGGCCTCTCTCATATGCAGTACCACTGAATACAATAAAGGAAAGGGCATCCACTTCCTCCTTATTAATAAGGATATCCAACTTCACCAAATCGGATTTCACATATCCCTTCATCTCATAGTCAAAGGATGCATATCCTCTGGAGCGGGATTTTAAAGCATCAAAGAAATCATAGATAATTTCATTTAACGGAAGGGTGTACTTTAACAATGCACGGGTTTCTTCCATATATTCCATACTGATGTATACCCCTCGCCGCTCCTGACAAAGATCCATAATGGCACCAATGTATTCACTGGTCACCATAATTTCTGCCTCAACCACCGGTTCCTCCATATAGTCAATCTCTGATGGGTCCGGCAGGTTGGATGGATTGGTAAGTTCAATCATAGTTCCATCGGTTTTATGCACTCGGTACACAACTCCGGGGGCCGTGGTCACCAAATCCAGATTATATTCTCTCTCCAAACGCTCCTGAATAATCTCCAGATGCAAAAGTCCTAAAAATCCGCAACGGAAACCAAATCCCAAAGCCACAGAAGTCTCCGGTTCAAACTGCAAAGCTGCATCATTTAACTGGAGCTTTTCCAAGGCATCCCTTAAATCCGGATACTTGGCTCCATCTGCAGGATACAATCCGCAATAAACCATTGGATTTACCTTTTTGTATCCCGGCAAAGGCTCCTCACATGGTTTGCTTTTATGGGTGATGGTATCTCCCACTCTGGTATCTTTAACATTTTTAATGCTGGCTGTCATATAGCCCACCATACCTGCGGAAAGTTCATCGCATGGGATAAACTGTCCTGCACCAAAGTAGCCCACTTCCACCACATCTGCTGTGGCACCGGTTGCCATCATAAGGACTTCATCCCCGGGCTTCAAAGTCCCCTCTTTGATACGGCAAAATACAATAACTCCTTTGTATGCATCATACAGGGAATCAAAAATCAAAGCCTGCAAATTTGCCTTCGGGTCACCGGTTGGTGCCGGCAGGCGATGCACAATCTGCTCTAGCACTTCCTCCACATTTAATCCTGTCTTTGCGGAAATCAATGGAGCATCCTGAGCTTCCAGTCCAATAACGTCTTCAATTTCATCCTTTACTCTCTGGGGATCCGCACTTGGCAAATCAATCTTGTTGATAACCGGAAGCACATCCAAATCGTGATCCAAAGCCAGATACACATTAGCCAGAGTCTGAGCTTCAATTCCCTGGGCAGCATCCACCACAAGAATGGCCCCATCACATGCAGCAAGACTTCTGGAAACCTCATAATTAAAATCCACATGTCCCGGCGTATCTATCAAGTTAAAAATATATTCTTCACCGTCTTTTGCCTTGTAAATAATACGGACTGCCTGGGATTTTATGGTAATGCCTCTCTCCCTCTCCAAATCCATATTGTCCAACACCTGGGCCTGCATCTCACGGGTAGTCAGCAATCCTGTCATCTCGATAATACGGTCTGCCAGGGTGGATTTTCCGTGGTCGATATGGGCCACAATACAAAAGTTACGAATTTTACTCTGATCTATTGACATCAGGAACCCTCCTTCTTTATAGCCAAGCTAAGCGTTCCTATTGTAACACGCCTACGGTTTATTTAGCAACACATAGGAAATAATATTTGCCAAAGGTTCCATAGCATTATACGCCTCTCCGAAGGTATTTGTCTGGGCTCCCACCTCAATCAGCATAGACTTTGGACACATATGCATATTGTATCGATATCCCTTCAAAAAGACCGGTCTGGTAAATCCGGGATAGAGTTCAGCAGCCGCGATCTGCATTTGAAGGGATGTGGCCAGATTGTCATTCAGATTTGGATTTTGAAGATAATCAATGGGGCCTGTGGATGTGGTGCGGCTTAACCCATTGAAAAACATCACCTTTGCCGTAGGCTTACCATCCACCTCTGTCACCAGATGCACGTCATCCCCCACCCCGTCTCTATGTAAATCAATCACCACCTGAATCGTAGGATTTTCATTTAAAACCTGCTGTATGTGAGGCTGTGCATTGGCGTAGGCATAATCCCTTCCGTCCACATCATACTTTCCGATATGGTGAAGCACCGGTATACCATAGACATTTTGAAGCAGACTGGCAAGCCGATCTCCCAACCCCATAACAGACATGGCGTCTGTTCCGTCAGAATCTGCAAATCCCTCCTGGGAATGGGTGTGATAAATAAGCACCACCGGTCCCGGTTGTTCCATGTTTACCCGTAAATCCTTTGCCAATAATTCCTGGGGATTAAACTCTGAGGCGCTGATGGTAGTGGTCCGGTCCACCCGATAAAAATTTTTCATAAGATAGTCAAAATCCAGAAGTTTGTCCCGATTCACCTCTGTCTGTTTCTGCCAAGGATTATTTTCTATATTCACTTTATTCTCCAAGTTTTCTTCTTTTTCCGGAGTAACTTCCGTATTTTTCTCATTGTTTTTTTCCACCTGTTTTGATCTTTTCTCCTGCTGCTTTGCATTTTCCCAGGCTGCCAAAACCGTCATATCATCTACGCCCTCATCCTCCTGGTACACATAGGTCATCACCGGTGTGGCAATTTTCATACCATCTTCCATCCACTCAGCCAGGGTAGAATCCTGCGTCTGAAAACAAAAAACAGGAATACACAATTTTAAAATATGATAATAAAATGCCCAACTCGTCTTCACCGCTTCATCTCCTCAAATACTACAGTATATGCATGCTTTCCTTAAATATGACTATCATCCGGCACAAAAGTCATATTCAACCCCTCCGATATGGTAAAACTCAAGCGGTTCACCGCCTCATCAATGTCTTTGGATGTCACATACATAGTATTTAATTTGGGAGAAATCATCTCCCGGATTTTTTCTTCCAACTCCTGCATCTCCCCCTGTTCCCAATCAATCCCCTCCACAAAGGTCGAAAAGGAATCTGCCACAATGGTAGCCGCATCCACCACCGTGGGAATTCCCACCGCAATTACCGGCACTCCCAAATGTTCCTGATTGATGGCGTTTCTGTAGTTTCCCACTCCGGAGCCGGGCACAATTCCCGTATCTGTAATCTGAATGGTCCGATTCAGCCTTTTGATACTTCTGGCCGCCAACGCATCAATCACCACAACAAAATCAGGCTTGGTTTCTTCCACAACACCCTTCATAATTTCCACCGTTTCCATTCCTGTCTGTGCCATAACTCCCGGTACAATCCCACTGACACTGCAACACTTATCAAATTCCAGAAGATACTTGCCATACTCCTTAATCAGATGTCTGGTGATAAACAAATGATCCAGCACCTTAGGTCCCAAGGCATCCGGGGTTACCTCGCGATTTCCCAAACCCACAATCAAAATTTTGCTATTACTATAATCTTTCGGAAGGAACTGCTTTAACTGCTCCGAAAATACCTTTGATACCTCCCGATGACACCCGCCGTCCTCTTCTAACATCTGCTCTGCCTCAATGGTGATGTAACATCCCTTCGGTTTTCCGGCAGTTTTTGCAGCCTTTTGAGTATCGATATTTACCTGGGTAATTACAATGTCATCCCCAGCCTTTTTCTTATCCACACGAATACCGGAAAGTTCCTCTCTATCCTTCTTTCCCTCAGAGGTTTCCACCGCTAAATCAGTACGAATTTCAAACATTTTTCCCACCTGTTCGCTTTTGAAAATAGTATTGGTCAGAATTGAATATGATATGTATCTATGATAAAATTTTTAGGTAAAGGAGCAAAATTTACCTAATTTATGAAAACAATCGACGAAAATATCAAGACTCAACAATTTAAGAATGCTTACCTTCTCTACGGAGAAGAGGATTATTTAAAGAAACAGTATCGGGACAAACTACTTCACGCCCTGGTTCCCGAGGGAGATACTATGAACTTTGCCAAATACGAGGGTTCCGGTATCAACATAGGAGAAGTGATAGATTTAGCCGAGACACTTCCCTTCTTTTCTGAACGAAGAGTAATTCTCATCAGTGATTCCGGTTTTTTTAAATCCTCCGAAGAAAAGCTGACGGAATACTTAGGCGAGATTCAGTCCACCACCTATTTTATATTTGTGGAATCTGAAGTGGATAAACGTTCCAAAACTTACAAAGCTATCTCCAAAAACGGATATGCCGCCGACTTTACTATGCCGGATGAGAAAATGCTTGCCAGTTGGATGGGAGGACGTCTGAAATCCGCCGGGAAAACCATTACCAGAGACGCCTGGAAAGAATTCTTTGAACGAACCAGCGACAATATGGACCATATGGATAAAGAGATGGAAAAGCTCCTCTCCTACACCTACGACAAGGACTCCATTACTTTAGAGGATGTGGAAGCCATCTGTACCAAGCAGATACACACAAAAGTATTTGATATGATATCTTTCATCGCCTCCAAGAATCTGCCTCAGGTGTTGTCTTTGTATCACGATATGTTGGCCGCCAAGGAGCCGCCCATACGTATTTTGGCACTGATTGTCCGACAGTTTGATCAGATGTATCTCATGAAGGATATGGCATCTCAGGGTATGAATTATTCCACCATCGCCGGTAAGCTTGGCATTCGGGATTTTATTGTACGCAAAAATCTTGGGCTGGCAAAGAACTTTTCTATGGAACAAATCCGCTGTCTTTTAGAGGATGCAGCCGATTTGGATGAGCGGGCCAAGACCGGTTTGATTAACGACCAGATGGCTGTAGAGCTTTTGATGATTAAATACAGCAAATAATTTTTATCACACAAAAAAACCACCAGTATGACGGTACTGGTGGTTTTTGTTTATTCTCAAAATAAATTAAGCAATTGAGTTTACAAGCTTTGTAAGACGAGAAACTTTTCTTGCTGCATTGTTCTTGTGGTAGATACCCTTGTTAGCAGCCTTAGAAATTTCTGTAATAGCTACGGTAAGTTCAGCTGCTGCTGTCTCCTTATCTCCGTTTGCTACTGCTGTCTCAACTTTCTTGATGCAAGTCTTAACCTTAGACTTGATTGCTTTATTTCTAGCAGTTCTTGTCTCTGTAACTAATACTCTCTTCTTAGCAGATTTAATGTTAGCCAATCTGTACACCTCCAATGTCTTAGAAAATCTAAATAGTAACCTGTTGTAATGAATCCGGACACGGACAGCTCATCACAAACTCACTAATTCATTCTACTCTAGAATATTCATTCTGTCAACAGTTTTATTTTTCCTAATTCAGAATGCGCAACACCCCTATGATCAGCAGATGAACGGGATAATACAGATAGAAGAACCATTTCATAAATTTATTCATCTTTGGGTTCTTTCCTCTTTTTCCATTATACAAATAGATGACCGGAATTGACAGTACCACCGCCATTTGCATCAAACCATACACCTTATCCAATGCGAAGAAGTAAACCAGGGAATAAATTGCCACATACAAAATCATCCAGCTCATCTGTGCTTTGAAATTGCCTCTGTTGGCCCCTATAGCCATAATACAAAGAGCAGCCACACAACTCCAATCACTTGGAAAACTCACAAGGCAAATCAAAACTACCAATCCCACATTCAACAGATTACTTTGTATCTTTTCACTCATCACCACCCGAAGCATCACCAGTCCCCAGGCAAGGGACCACATCACACTAGTCTGGTTCAACACATTTCCGTAATAAAACGGAATAAAAGATTTCACATCCACATAATCCGTTGATGCAAATATGTATGCAAAGTGGGACACAATGGCAAATAAAAACAACCTCAGGGTATATTTATTGATATCTCTGGTGTAATGATACCCCTCCGCAATGAAATAGCACATAATGGGACAGGTCAATCGTCCCACAATATGCATCACCATAGGTAAAACCTCTTTGGGATATCCAGGAAACACCGCCCACGCAATATGGTCAATGGTCATGGCCACAATGGCGATTATCTTTATGGCATTGGAATCTAAAACCTTATATTTTGACATACCCCTCTCCTTTTCCCCATATGTACTATTTTGTATTTACGAAACTGCCTACGTACAAACTATACCATATGCCCCTTTGTGTATGCAATTTACCTTTTCCGAATGCCTCTCACATTTCCATAGGAATCAATCTTTATCTGCCCCTCAAAATCCGTTCGATAGATTTTTGTATGTAGTTTCTCCAGCTTCATCAATGTCTCAGCATGTGGATGTCCATAGGAGTTATCTTCTCCACAACTGATGGTTGCAATCCTCGGCTGAATCGCTTTTAAGAATGCTTCATCGCTTGAATTTTTTGAGCCATGATGGGCTACCTTGAGATAATCCACCGTCCGCAGATGATACTTTGCCAGCAAATCTTTCTCCTGCTCCATTCCCATATCTCCAGTAAACAATCCCCGAAAAATGGTCTCTTCCTTATTGTCCGAATGCTCTAAAAGTAAAATCATAGAATTCCCATTGGAATCCTGAAAGGATTTATCCGGATACAGACAACTCCACTTCACATTTTCTGCAATGCAAGTATCTCCCGGTTCCATATAACAAATCTTAGTTCCTGCCTCTCTTGCCAGATCACACAGTTTTTCATACCCCTCATTTTCATTCACATAGCTTGAAAACACCAGATTCTCAATGGAATATTCCATCTCCAAAGCCTCCATCAGCCCACTGATATGATCCTCGTCTGTATGGGACACAAACCAGTAATCAATTTTTCTCACTCCCCGGTATTTTAAAAATGGCAGGATCCGATACTTTCCCACCTGCTTTTCATCAGAGCTTCCCCCATCCACAAAAAATGTGGTTCCATTTTCTCCCCGGATAAAGGTTCCGTCTCCCTGCCCCACATCCAATACATCTATTTCAAAGCTTTTCTTTCCCGGAAAAATCACCAATCCAATCGACACCAAAAGCAAAACCCTTCGCAACCAAAAAATTTTCTTTTCCTTTTTGATTTTCCCATAGCAAACCAGATACAGCAGCACATAATACACCCCAACCTTCCACAGTTTCGGTGCACCAACAATCTGAACCGCTCCGGGGAACTTTAACGACATAGAAGCGCACCACTCATACATAAAAATAATCAGATGGCTGACAAATAAAATAGCCTTCCCCGCGAAGGGAACCCAAAGCCCCATTAATCCTCCCACCAGTCCGGTTCCCAAAAGGATGCCCACGAATGGCAGCAGCACCAGATTCAGCACCATTACATAAACCGGTATCTCATAGTAAAAAAGTGCCACCAGTGGAAATGTAAACAACTGAATTCCCAACGCCATCCCCACGGACTCCTTAATCTTATTTTTCCCTCCGGTGCCAAAATCCTGAGCCATTTTCTTTCCAACCGTCACTACACCAATAACCGCCATAAAGGAAAACCACACCCCTGTGTTTTTTAGCAATCCCGGATGATACCCTGCCATAATAAGCGCTGCAAACGCCAATCCATTCAAAGAATCATAGGCCTCTCCCAAAGCATTTGCCAAAAGCATAATCAAATACATAATAAGTGCCCGGATGAGAGAATTTCCCATTCCACACATCAGACCATACGCCACCACCAGAAGGGTAGCTATCATCCCCGCCAGCCAATAACCCAGTCCCTTCTTCCGCAGTCCCCTATATACAAACATTCCCACCACAGAAATATGTAGACCCGAGATTGCCAGAATGTGTGCAAACCCTGCCAGCCGAAACAGCTCCTTTGCCTCCTGATCCAAAAGCCCTTTCTCTCCCAAGGCAATGGCAGACATCATCCCCGCCTCTTCCCCGGGTAAATTCTTTTCATACACCCGGACTAATCTGTTTCTGAATTCATATAGCTTTTGAAAAATAATCACTTTTGGTGGTATCACTTTTTCCACTTTTTGATATTTTAATTTTCCGTAAACTCCATTACTAAGATAAAATTCCTTAGCATCAAAGTTTCCTTCATTTCTTCCCGGCTCAAAAGCCTCATATTGTGCTGTTCCCACATAGGTTGTTCCAATGGAATGTTCATCCGAATTTGGATAAAGTATCATAGATGGGCAATAAATCTTCCCTTTTTGATTTTGCAGTGTAACCTTTTGCAAATAATAGATTGTCTTATCATTCTTTGTTTCTTTTTTTGAAATTTCTCCCTGAAATGAGACGATAGTGGCGTCCTTCAAAAAATTTTGAACTGCCTTTGTTTTCTCCTGATAAAGCTGACCCCTGATGGCACCAATGAGAAAGAAAATCAGTGCGACTACCATCAGAAGATTTCCTCTGCTTTTAGAATCAAAATGATAAAAAATATGCCATAAGAGGAATCCCATAAAAAAGATTCCTCCCACCAGACATAATCCATAAGAAAAAGCACCCCATCCCAAGCCAAGGAGAAACATTGTGACTATCTGACACATAGTTCTCTTGCTCAATTCTTTTCCTCTTTCTTAAACAATAGTTCTTAAGTTACTTATATTACTGATTGGCATTCTCCACAACAAGCTCACGGTCCACCGCGTCCATAGTCATAGAAGTGTTTCTCTCATAGGATGTACCCAATTTGAAATTCACTCCGTTATTTTGCATAGAAGATGCCCCATTGACCAAAATCTGCACCTTGTTAATGTTGCTCATCTCCGTCAGTGAATTTACAATGGAATAAAGGATAACATCTGACGCAATGCCGGAATCAATATTCATAAAGGATGAATCAAAATTCACATAGCACACACCATCTGTCACCGTGATGTTAAGCAACTTTGTCCCGGATGGAATCACAGACTTTGCATCTGCGTCGTCTACGCCCTTAATCAAGTTGTCCACAATAACCCTTTCCATAGGAACATTTTTATTGTAATATACGTTCACATTTTTCTTTACCAAGGATTGTCCGTCTGCGCTGGCAAAATACAGTGTCAGCGCAGTTTTTGACAGACTTCCTGTTTCCTCACCATAGTCATCAATAAACGTCTCGGCTGTCATACTGCCTACCAAAATCCCCTTGCTGTCCTGCAAAGGCTCATCTGCCACATAAAAGGAAACACTCTCTATCCCCTTAATCTGTAACAACGACTTAACTACAGCTGCTCTCACCAAAACCTCAGTGTATCCGGTAATATCCCCATAATTCCGGTCAAAATTTAACACAACAGAAGAATGATCGATAACAATATCCGACACATTCATTCCCTCCGGTATGGTCTGCCGATAATCCGCTGACTCCGGGGTCTGTCCCAAAAGCTTTACTACCTCTTTTACCTGTTTTTCTTTGCTTTTGGCAGAGAGTTCGTGCTTTTCCGGAACAATACCGTTTCCCAAGGCATCAATATAATAGATGTTTGTGCCCTCTGTATCCTTTTTACTTGTGCATCCGCTAAGTGCAGTCGACACCAAAATCAGACAGAGTCCCAGGCAAACTAGTTTTTTTCTCATACTCGGGCCTCCTTTGAAATATAATTGAGTGGGAATCTCACATCAAACATAGTTCCCTCTCCTTCCACACTGTGTACTTTGATATCTCCACGGTGGAGAGACACAGCACCTCTGGTAATGGCCAGACCCAATCCCGTTCCACCGATTTCACGAGAATGGGATTTATCCACTCTGTAAAACCTCTCAAAAATATGCTCAATACTCTCCTGAGGAATTCCCATTCCGGAATCCTCTACTTTCAAATAACAGTACTGATGGTCGGAATTAAGGGACACATGTACCCAGCCTCCCTCTTTGTTATACTTGATACCATTTTCCACTAAATTGGTAATGGCCAAAGTAATCTTAACCTCATCCACCTCTGCAATAACCGGTCGAAAGCTCTCAAACAGCAATTCCACATGCTGTTTTTCTGCAATAGGCTTTAGTCTCTTAAGCACAAGTTCAATCAACTCATTCATATTGACCGGAGAAATATTAAGGGTTGCCTCTGCTTTATCCAACTTAACCATGGAAAGTAAATCATTAATAATCTTGGTCTCACGCTCGATTTCATCCCCAATATCCGCCATAAATTCGCGATAAAGTTCCACCGGTACATCTTCTTGTCCATTCAAAGAATCTGCCAAAACCTTCATAGAAGTCAAAGGCGTCTTTAATTCGTGAGACACATTGGAGACAAATTCCTGTCTGGATTCATCCACCACACGCATCCGATTCAACAAAGAATTCATCTGTTCGGACAACTCCTTGGTTTCGGTATAATCCTCCACTTCCACAAGTTCCTGACTGATTCCCCGGTCTACATCGCTGACAGCCCTGCCAAACTTATGAAGAGGTCTCACAAAGCGATAAGAAAATACCACTGCCACCACTATCATCAATACATATAAAATAATTAACAGAATAATGGAAAGAGACTGAAAATATTCCAGGTTCGTATCAATATAATTCATATCCTTATTCAGCACCAACACTCCAAGTACGGTATCATCCCCTTCAGCCTTAATAGGAATGGTAACTACCAGATAATTATTCTCATCGTCATAAAGGGAAGTTGTTTTGTCCTGAAATGCCTTCACCACATTTCCCCAGATAATGGTTTTCCCCTCATCTGCCTGAAAGGTATCCTTTACAATGGTAAGGGTATCATCCACCACCATAATTCGTCCAGAATAACTCTTTGACAACATCTCAATTTGATCATCTACCAGCTCTGATTCATGCTGGTTTAGATATCCACTAGATATAATCTGCTTGTTTAACACCTGTCCCTTGGCTACCAGTTCTGTCACATCACTGTCCACGGATCTTTTTTCGTATACCGCCATAAAGGAAAATGCAAAAATGGTACAGGGAACCACCCCCAACACCAATATTAATGCTGCGATTCTTACTCTTAAACTATTAAAAAAATCTTTAAGTTTAAATTTTTTCTTCATCAAATTGCCCCTGTTACTGCTGGTAATAATATCCTACGCCCCATTTTGTGTGAACATATCTCGGTTCACTGGCATTGGGTTCAATCTTTTCCCGAAGTCTTCTGATATGAACATCCACTGTTCTGGCATCTCCCGGATAATCCTTACCCCATATGGTATCCAGCAGACTATCCCGACTATAAACCTTGCCCGGATTTGTCACAAGAAGCAACAGCATGTCAAACTCTTTTGAAGTGACATTGATTTCCTGATCTTTGATTAAAACTCTGCGGCTTTCTGTATCCATAAATACATCTCCGCTGTGAATCTCTGTAATCTTTTGTTCTTTTACGGCTGTCGGTGTTGTCCGACGCATAATCGCCTTAATTCTGGCCTTTACCTCCAGAATATTAAAGGGTTTCGTGATGTAATCATCCGCTCCATACTCCAGCCCCAAGATTTTATCCATATCGTCACCCTTTGCAGTCAACATCACTATGGGCATATTAGAAAACTCACGAATTCTTTGGCAAACCTCAAATCCATCCATTTTCGGAAGCATAACGTCCAGCAAAATCATATCGTACTCATTTGCCATAGCCATATCCAAAGCTTCCTGTCCGTCATAGGCGCAGTCCACTTCCATTCCGTCCTGCAACAAACTAAAACGGATGCCCTTAACAATTAATTTTTCATCGTCTACTACCAATACCTTTTTTGCCATTTTCTACCTCAATCAACTTTTATTTTTCCAGCCATTCTGCCATAAAGACTATCTCCGATGCCGGAAACATTTTTGATGTCCTCCGGACACGAAAAGAGACCATTGCTCTCACGATACTCCACAATCGTTTGTGCTCTGGTCTCCCCAATCCCCGGAAGTTCTGTCAGTTCTTCCACCGTGGCAGTGTTGATATTGACTTTGCCATCATCACTTTCCACCGATGTCTGCTTCTGACTCTCCTCTATGGTACTGATACAAATCATCTCACCATCTGTCAAAACTCTCGCCTGGTTTAACTCTGTAGCACACGCGTCCTCTCGCAGTCCTCCTGCCTTTTCAATGGCCTGATACACCCGACTGCCTGCATCAAGCTGATACACACCGGGTTTGTTCACCGCACCGCTTACCTGCACGTAGCAACTTTCCGTCACAGATTTCGCCTTTTCTCCCGCAGAACTCTCCTGATAAGATTCAGAAGATTTATCCTTTGTCTGAAGATACGACTTTGAACCGCAACCGGAAAATTCCAATAAAATCCCGACCATCGTGACACATAAAATAAAATATAAACGCTTCATTTTTCTCCTTTCCGAAGAAATCACACCAGAAAGGATTCTTATGCTATGTGGATAATTCTATCGAAATTTCGTTTTTATTACAAGAGTTTTACAAAATTATTTCATTTTTACTTCCATTGATTTAATACACCGTGTAGAATCTCGGCCATCTCATCAATATTTTTTTCATCAATAATCAGTGGTGGCAAAAAGCGAACCACATTTTGACCGGCGGATAAAACCACCAATCCTGCATCCAAGGCTTTTCGGACAATGTCCCCTACAGGCACACTCACCACAAGCCCCTGCATCAGACCCATTCCTCTTCTGCCTTCTACAAAATTATACTCCTCAACAAAGGAATCCAGGGTCTTTTCAAAATACCCGCTGACATCCTTCACGTGTCCTACAAGGTTTCTCTCCTGCATCATATCGATGGTTTTATCCACCGCAGCACATACCAGCGGATTTCCTCCATAGGTGGTTCCGTGGTCTCCCGGAACCAAAGAAGCCTCAGCCACTTTATCTGTAACCACAAATGCCCCCACCGGAACTCCGGCTCCCAAAGCCTTGGCACAGGTCATAATATCCGGCTTCACTCCATAGTTTTGCCATGCAAACATAGCTCCGCTTCTGGCCATTCCACACTGAATTTCATCTAAAATCAAGAGAATATCACGTTCATCACATATCTGTCTCACGCCTTTGATAAAAGACTCCTCTGCCGGATACAAGCCTCCTTCTCCCTGAATAGTCTCCATAATAATGGCACAGGTTTTGTCCGTAAGCTGTTCCTTCACACTCTCCAAATCGTTAAATGCGGCAAACTTCACCCCATCCATCAACGGCAAAAATGGCTCTCTGTAGTGTTCTGTCCCCGTAACAGAAAGGGAACCTACCGTACGTCCATGGAAGGAATGTCCCATAGCAATAATTTCATGTCCTGCAAATCCGTCTCTCAGATAGGCATATTTCTTTGCAGTTTTGATAGCTCCCTCCACTGCTTCTGCACCACTGTTGGTAAAGAACACCTTATCCATTCCGGAGATTTCGCAAAGTTTTTTTGCGGCGGAAATCATAGGCTGATGATAGTACAGATTGGAAGTGTGGGTTATCTTATCAATCTGATTTTTCAAAGCATCCTTGTACTCCTGGTCTCCATAGCCAAAGGCCATAACTCCGATTCCCGATGCAAAATCCAAATACTGCTTGCCGTCAGCATCATAAAGATGCACCCCTTCCCCATGGTCAAACACCACCGGGAAACGATTATATACATGAAAAAGATTCTTTTCGGCCTGATTAATTTGTTCCTTTTGACTCATGATAAAACCTCTTCTCCTCGTCATCTAAAATTGCAGTTCCAATACCTTTGTTTGTAAAGATTTCCAACAATAAACAATGGGCAATTCTTCCGTCCAAAATATGTACTCTGGATACGCCCTTGTCGATTGCCTCAATGCA
>JALELK010000051.1 GCA_022768745.1 Lachnospiraceae bacterium | reverse complement strand
AAAATCAATTCGGATTAAATCTTTTCCTTCTATATGAATACGTCCCATGGTTCCTCTGTGGGAGTATCGAATTTTCACTAGGAACTCCTGCCCTTCCTCAAAGTTCTCCACAGCCATAGTATTAATGTGATTAAAGTAAAGGTGGTCCGTGAAGACTTCACTGTCATCTCCCAGAACAATCTGATTTTTTTCCACATCAATTTTGTTTACAAAAATTCGTTTTCCAACTGCCACATTCAGTCCACGACGCTGTCCAATGGTGTAATGAGTGATACCCTCATGTCTCCCCACCACCGTTCCGTCGGACAAAACAAAATCTCCCGGTCCCTTTAACCGGTCCGGCGCCTGTTCCTCAATAAACCGGGCATAGTCATCATCCGGAATGAAGCAGATGTCTTGGCTGTCTTTTTTGTGAGCTACCGGGAGACCAATCTCCTCCGCAATAGCCCGAATCTCCGTCTTGGTGTAAGAGCCCACCGGCATCAAAGTCTTAGCCAGCTGCTCCTGGGTCAGTTCATAAAGGGCATAGGTCTGATCCTTTTCTGCCGTGACAGAATTACAAATAGCATAGCGACCATTCGGCAACTGCTCCACTCTGGCATAATGCCCGGTGGCAATGTAATCTGCCCCGATTTCCACAGCCCGTTTCAAAAGGGACTCCCATTTTACATACCGGTTACAGGCATTACAAGGGTTTGGTGTGCGTCCTTGGAGATATTCCTCCACAAAATAGTCCATCACCTTTTCCTTGAACTCCTGCTTGAAATTCATCACGTAATATGGGATATCCAACTTTGCTGCCACACGCCGGGCATCATCCACTGCGGACCACCCGCAACAACCACCATTTTCTTCCAGGCTGCACTCGTCCTCATCCTGCCATATCTGCATTGTGACTCCGATAACATCATATCCCTGTTTTTTCAAAAGGTAGGCTGCCACAGAGGAGTCCACTCCTCCCGACATGCCAACAACAACTTTTTTCTTCAATTAATATTCCTCTTCCTCTTCCAATTCTTCGATATCATTGACCGGACGCTCCAAGCCCTCAATCTCGATACCATGCTTCTGGGCATAATCCCAAAGAGCTGCATGGATTGCCTGTTCTGCCAAAAGGGAACAGTGAACCTTTACCGGTGGAAGTCCGTCCAAAGCTTCCATTACTGCTTTGTTGGTAACCTCCAACGCTTCCTGAACGGTCTTTCCCTTTACCAGCTCAGTTGCCATACTACTGGTGGCAACAGCGGCGCCGCAACCGAAAGTCTTGAACTTAGCTTCCTGAATCACGCCATTGTCATCGATATCCAAATACATACGCATAATGTCGCCACACTTTGCGTTACCTACTGTTCCTACTCCACTGGGATCTTCCATTTCTCCAACGTTTCTCGGATTCTGAAAATGATCCATTACCTTTTCACTATACATCTTTTATCCTCCTGATTTCTACCTTTATTTTTCATTCTTCTTTACAAAATCTTCGTACAATGGTGACATACTGCGAAGTCTGTCCACAATTTCTTTCAGCTTGTCTGCTACAAAATCCAACTGCTCCTTTGTGGTCTCTGCACTCAAGGTCAGTCTCAGAGAACCATGGGCAATCTCATGAGGTAAGCCAATGGCAAGTAATACATGAGATGGATCCAAAGAACCGGAAGTACAAGCGGAACCGGAAGATCCACAAATTCCTGCCATATCCAGCATAATAAGCATAGACTCTCCTTCGATAAAACGGAAGCAGAAGTTTATGTTATTCGGAAGACGCTTTTCTCTGTGTCCGTTTAACTTGGCATAAGGAATTTCCTTTTCGATTCTCTGGATAAAGTAATCTCTCAACTCAGATTCCTGCTTGATTCTCTCATCCATAGTGGCCATAGCGATTTCTACCGCTTTGCCAAGTCCAACGATACCGGGAACATTTTCTGTACCTGCACGTCTCTTTCTCTCCTGTGCTCCACCGTGGATAAAGGAGCGAATCTTTAATCCTCTGCGAATGTAAAGGAAGCCGATTCCCTTTGGTCCGTTTAACTTATGTCCGCTGGCACTGAGCAAATCAATGTTCATCTCCTCAACATCGATTGGAATCTGTGCATATGCCTGTACTGCATCTGTGTGGAACAACACTCCGTGCTTCTTGGCAATAGCACCGATTTCCTTGATTGGCTCGATGGTTCCGATTTCGTTGTTAGCAAACATTACGGATATCAAAATGGTATCCGGACGAATCGCCGCTTCCACATCCTCAGGAGAAACCAATCCGTTTTCATCCACATCCAGATAAGTTACTTCATATCCATGCTGCTCTAAGTATTCACAAGTATGCAAAATGGCATGATGTTCAATCTTGGTGGTGATGATGTGTTTACCTTTGTCCTTATACGCCTCAGCGACACCCTTTAACGCCCAGTTATCTGACTCGCTTCCGCCGGCAGTAAAGTATATATTTGCTCCCGCTGTATTTAATGATGCTGCAATGGTGTCTCGGGAATGCTCAATAGCTCTCTTACACTCCTGTCCAAACTCATATACTGCAGATGCATTTCCATATACCTCTGTAAAAAATGGCAACATAGCCTCTACCACTTCTGGTCTGACTTTGGTGGTGGCTGCATTGTCCAAATAAATAAATTCCTTCATGTCTTTCACCCTTTCTATTTCCTACCTTTTTACTAGGATATAAACATACTAGCATTTGCCAATTTTTATGTCAACACCTTTCTTCACTTTTCCAAATATGCCCGTATTTTAAAGGGTTTATCCATATTTAGTGGATGACAAAATCTCCAAATGGTGATATGATGTAACTGGATAAATGGATTTTTATACCCTGCGCCACGCAGATCCAATGGAGAAGACGGATTTTCTCAGGATGCGATGGTAGATTTCACGGAAGAAAGGAGGGGACGTCTTATGGCAAAGATTGATGCCGCTTATAATTATCTTATGACCACCTATGGCAAGACCACAGGTTCTCGTTATGATTCCCATAAGAAAAGCGAACTGCGCAGCGTTTACAACAATATCATAAAGACCAACAAGGAATCCCCTCTGTACAAGATTACCCAGGGTGAAAAAGCCACGGAATTTGCTTTGGATATTAAGCAAAGTTCTCATCGTATGCAAAATGTTCTCTCCTCCCTTTCCGAAAATGGAGATGACATTTCTTCTAT
>JALELK010000032.1 GCA_022768745.1 Lachnospiraceae bacterium | reverse complement strand
CAAATGAAATTATTCAAAGATTTGTTTCTTGATATCTTTTGGCACTAAAAAGTGTATCAAAAGTGTATCACGAAGGCATAAAGAAAGCCCGAAACCCTTGATTTTACTAGGTTTCAGGCTTTTGTGGTACTACTCAAACTCAATCGTTCCAGGTGGCTTACTGGTCAAATCGTAAAATACCCGGTTGACCCCCTTCACCTCGTTGATGATTCTGCTCATCACTGTCTGCAACACTTCAAATGGAATGTCGGCGGCTTCTGCCGTCATAAAGTCTACTGTGTTTACTGCTCGCAGTGCTACGGCGTAGTCATAGGTTCTCTCGTCTCCCATAACTCCAACGGAACGCATATTGGTAAGGGCTGCAAAATACTGACCGATACCCTTATCAAGGCCTGCCTTTGCAATCTCCTCACGATAAATGTAATCAGCATCCTGAACAATGCGAACCTTTTCTGCTGTCACTTCTCCGATGATACGGATACCCAGTCCCGGTCCCGGGAATGGCTGACGGTAAACCAGATAATCCGGTAAGCCCAGCTCTAATCCGGCTTTTCTCACCTCATCCTTAAACAGGTTGCGAAGCGGCTCTACAATGTCCTTGAAATCTACGAAATCAGGAAGACCACCTACATTGTGGTGGGACTTAATCACTGCAGATTCTCCACCCAGACCTGACTCTACCACATCCGGATAAATGGTTCCCTGTGCCAGGAAGTCAACGGCTCCGATTTTCTTTGCCTCCTCCTCAAACACACGGATGAACTCTTCTCCGATAATCTTTCTCTTCTGCTCCGGTTCTGTAACTCCGGCAAGTTTTGCGTAATAACGCTCCTGAGCGTTGACCCGGATAAAGTTAATATCAAAGTCACCGTCCTTACCGAACACGCTCTCCACTTCATCCCCTTCGTTCTTCCGAAGCAGACCGTGGTCTACAAATACACAGGTAAGCTGTGGTCCGATTGCCTTGGCAAGAAGTGCTGCCAGTACAGAGGAATCCACTCCACCGGACAGAGCCAAAAGTACCTTGCCGTCTCCTACTTTAGCCCGAACATCTGCAATGGCATTTTCCACAAAGGAATCCATTCTCCAGGTTCCTGCACAGCCGCAGACACCACGGACAAAGTTGTAAAGCATCTTTGTTCCTTCCACCGTGTGAAGTACTTCCGGATGGAACTGAATGGCATAGAGATTTTTTTCTCTATTTTCTGCTGCTGCCACCGGGCAATCTGCTGTGTGGGCACAAATCTCAAAATCCGGAGCTGTCTTTGAAATGTAATCGAAATGACTCATCCAACAGATTGTGTTCTCTGAAACTCCCTGAAACAAAGGCGAATCCTTCTTTACAAACACTTCTGTCTTTCCGTACTCTCGCACCGGAGCCTTTTCCACCTTACCGCCCAGCACATGCATCATAAGCTGTGCGCCGTAGCAAAGACCTAACACCGGAATCCCCAGTTCAAACAATTCCTTGGTATATGTGGGAGAATCCGGTTCATAACAACTGTTTGGTCCACCGGTTAAAATGATTCCCTTTGGATTCATTTCTTTGATTTTTTCAATATCCGTTTTATAAGAATAAATCTCGCAATAAACATTGCACTCTCTGACTCTGCGGGCAACCAGCTGATTGTACTGTCCACCGAAATCAATTACAATGACTTTTTCCTGTTCCATTCTTTTCCTCCGTTTTTATTCTCTTATGCGAAACGCAATTTCACTTCTTCCATTATATTAGAGGATTCTCTAAATAACAAGGTACAAAAGGTTGATTTTCCCCCCCATTCTTACGATATATATAGTAAGAATTCTAAAAGAAAGGGATTTCATATGAGTTCATTCAGTATTGCAAACACATTGGTACTTAGAAATTTTTATAACGGGAATCGAAACTATGCGATAAAAACCAGCCGCAGTGATATTTCCACAGACAAGCTCAGTTATGCCGACTCTGTAGCACTGCGTCGGGCGGTGAAAAAACTTGGCTCCTACGATTTTAAAAACGCCGAAGAGGACGACATCGAGGAAATGGTGCGAGGTTTTATCGATACTTACAACTACACTTTGGATTCGTCCAAGTACTCCACCAACCGCTCCGTTCAATCTGCCTACAAAAATATGAAAAAACTGGCGGAAACCCACGCAGACGACTTGGCAGACGTGGGAATCAAAGCCGAT
>JALELK010000071.1 GCA_022768745.1 Lachnospiraceae bacterium | reverse complement strand
GCTATGATGTATGTAGTGATTGAGGAACTGGTGCCGGAGATGGCAGAGGGAACACATTCAAATGAAGCCACCATCTTTTTTATGATAGGCTTTTGTCTGATGATGGCATTAGATGTGGGTCTTTCCTAGTGGAAAGACCTTTCTTTTTGTATAGTGGTTCGGTGACGCAAACATAAGTAAGGGGGTAGATAACACGTAATGAATATTTTAAAAGTAAAAATCCTATTGTGTTTTTTTGAATATGAGAGAGTCGGATTTAAATGTCACGAATCTGGCGGTTACGTTGGGAGAAGAAAAGTATGCAATCAGTCGAGCCTTTACAGCATTGGAGAAGGCGGGCCTACTGGACCGCAGTGGATGGCGGAACCAACATTACTTTGGGGGACAGTATGTGCGCAAGCATTGTGGAACAACAGGCATTGGTAGAACAATATCAGGGCAGTACCTATGTTACTTTAGGACTTGGGTTGATGTCCAATGTGAGTAAGGTGAGAATACAAATCCAAGGAGCGGATGGAAGTTATCGTGATGTAGCAATTACACAGACGGGAAGTTGTAGCCGAGATGGTGATACCTGTAATCATTATCGTTTTGCAGTAGATTCTGCAGAAAATTATATCAGTCTAGGGGCTTTTACATTACTGGCGGCAGATACCATAGGAAGAACCATTGCGTTTCCGTATGAGATTAGCGCAGCAGTTATTATGGCAGTTGTGGGAGGTCCGTGTTTTATTTTATTATTAAGGAGGTCATCACGGGAATATGAACAATCCTGAGTATGTATATAAGGGAAACAACATTACTTTCTCCTATGGGAAAAATGAGGTCTTGCATAATGTGAATTTTTCGGTCCCCAAAGGAAAAATTACCACATTGATTGGTGCAAATGGATGTGGAAAAAGTACACTTTTCCAATTGATGACACGAAATTTAAAACCGGATGAAATCATAAGGGAAGACCTATTGCAAGAGGTTTATGGGATTCCCCTTCCGATTCACCGGTTAGATGGGAAAAAATTTGTTTCTACTGTATAGGTTACAGTGAAAACAGGTAGGCGACAGCCTCCTCATAATCTTTGAAATGATTGGCCTTTTGAATTTTTTTCAGAGGCCTTTTTTCATCGGTGAAGTTAGAAATCCAGTATGCCCACAGCTCCTTCATCTTAAACAAGGTAGGCTTACAGCCGGACATACAATCCTGATAAGCGTGATAAATTTCGTCGTGAAAGTTCCGAAAGGTAGACAGGTCAAAGTCTCCTACCAGCATCTGAGGAGTGGAAATCAGACCCCGTCCAATCATCACCCGATTCATATCCTCCGGCAAAGCTTCCTTGAATTCATCCAGCTTTTCTAAAGAAGTAATATCTCCATTGTAACAAAGTGGGACGTCCAACACCTCATCTGCTCTGCTATAGGCATCCGGATGAACAGAACCCCGGTAAAACTCCTTTTGCAATCGAGGATGGATAATCAGCTCCTCCATAGGATAATTTTTGTACACCTTCAGCAATTCATCCCATTCCGCAACATCTTCAATGCCAATCCTTGTTTTTATGGAAATCCTGCACTGACACATATCAAAGATTTCATCCAAAAAGTTTTTCATAAACTCCGGGTCGGACAACATTCCGGCCCCTCGCTTTTTGGAGACCACAGTACCGGAAGGACACCCAAGATTCAGGTTTACAGTCTCATATCCCAAATCCTGAAGAGCCTTTGCTATCTCCAAAAATTCTTCGCTTTTATTTGTCAAAATCTGAGGTACCAACTCCATCCCCACATTATTTTCAGGCAACACATCCTGCCGCTCTCTATGGCTCATAGTGGCACTGGTAATAAACGGGGTAAAGTACTTGTCCACCCCTCCGTAATACTTAAAGAAAGCCCGTCTGTATATATGTGTGGTAATCCCTTCCAAAGGCGCCAAATAAAACTGCATTCCTCAATCTCCTTCTTATCATATGCACCTCATTATACCAAGAACTCCGCCCTGCCACAATCCAAACCTACCACCACAGAACATTGGAAGAGAATGCCAAGTTCTTCTTACCGGGTGGGTTTCTTTTAGGGAGGCTGTCTTTTTCCAGCTTCGACAAGAAAGACCGAGATGTCCGGCTATCTGCGGATGTTGCGGCGTATCCCTTCTAGTCTGCCTAAGGGAGCATTTTCTTTACATGATAACATGCCCCTAGTCGAAACTCGCTTGTAATCATATTCGAGAAATTTAATTTTTTGTGCTCACACAGTCGACCTACGGGGCATGACGTTAAAAGAAAAGTGCTCCCTAAGGCAGTCACGAAGGTAACGAAAGCAAATCCGAGAGCAGACGAACATCCCAGGCCTTTTGTCGAACCTTAAAAAGACAGGCTTAATCAACTTAAGAAACCCATCCGGTTAGAAGAACTGCATTTGAATGACTGTTCTGTGGTGGTAGGTTTGGATTGTGGCAGGGCGGAGTTCTTGGTATAATGGGGAAAAGTAGAGAAGGGGAAGGGTGATAGTCATGAGAATTGTAACGGGATATCTTTGCCTGATAGGACTTTTGGTTCTGTTATTTAAATTTGTCGCCAGGAAATGGGGAAATGAAAAGATGAATGCCCTGTTTCGCAGATGGCACAAACCTGCCAGTGGGATTTTCTTTCTGGCAGCCATTTTGCATCTGATACTGGTGATTCCTGTTTTAAAGGAGAGACCCCCGCTACTTTGGGGTACGGGAGCTGTGAGCTTCTTTTTGGGAATGTTAGTGATTTTGTTGGGACATACCATCAAAGACAAAGGAAAAAATATGCTTTGGCACAGGATTTTGTCTGTGATACTTACAGGGTTTGTGGCGTTGCATATGGTGTTCTTTTTCATATAGGAGGATAAGATGACAGAGATTCAGACTATGCTGTTTGCCCATCAGGATGTTAAATATCGGGAGTTTCACAGCAAGTTGATGCCAAACATCAATCCGGAGCAGGTGATTGGAGTCCGGGTTCCGGTTCTGCGCAAAATGGCAAAGGAATTGAGAAAAAGCAATCGAGTGGGAAATTTTTTACAGGAGTTGCCCCATACTTATTACGAGGAGAACAATCTGCACGCTTTTTTGATTGGGGACATCAAGGAATTTGATGCCTGTATGGAGGCAGTGGAAAATTTTTTGCCCTACATAGACAACTGGGCTACCTGTGACGGATTGAGTCCAAAAGTCTTTGGGCAAAATCTCCCGGCATTGGAAACAAAGATTGAAAAGTGGATTGCATCAGAGGAGACCTATACGATTCGGTTTGGTATCGGCATGCTGATGCGGTGGTTTTTGGAGGAAAATTTTTCAGAAAAATATCTGGATATGGTCATCGGGGTAAAATCTGAAGAATACTACGTGAACATGATGAGAGCCTGGTATTTTGCCACGGCTCTGGCAAAACAGTATGACGCAACTCTTCCTAGAATTCAGGGGAGAGAGATGGATAAGTGGACTCATAATAAAGCCATACAAAAAGCGGTGGAGAGCTATCGGATTACACCGGAACAAAAGGAACTTTTAAAAAAATTTAAAATAAAATAAAATTTCCTATTGACATGGTAGGAAATAAAGGTTAATATCAACATATCCTATCAAACAGGTAGGAAATAAAAGAAAGAGGTATAAGAGATGTTGAACTTATTTGAATCACTGTTGAGACAGAACTTCCGATGTGGACGAATGCTGAACTCCCGTACAGGTTATGGACGTGAGGTATTTTGTTGTACCTACATTTGTTGATTCAAATAAACTTTTACACGTCTTTAATTTGTCCGGGAGCTGAGATGCTGACCCGGGCTTTTTTGTTATAAAAGCCCAAAACTGGATAACAAAAAGATGAAAGAAAAGTGAGGATAAAAAGATGAGCAGAGAATATAAATTTGAGACATTACAGTTACACGTAGGACAGGAAGAAGCAGATGTGGCAACGGACGCCAGAGCCGTACCGATTTATCAGACCACTTCTTATGTATTCCATAATTCAGAACATGCAGCAGCCAGATTTGGTTTGACAGATGCAGGAAATATTTATGGAAGACTTACAAACTCCACTCAGGGTGTGTTTGAGGACAGAATCGCAGCCCTTGAAGGTGGTGTGGCAGGACTTGCAGTTGCATCCGGTGCAGCAGCTATCACCTATACCATTGAGGCATTGGCAGCTAACGGCGGACACATTGTAGCACAGAAGACCATCTACGGTGGAAGTTACAACTTATTGGAGCATACCTTACCACAGTATGGTGTCACAGCCACTTTTGTGGATGCTCACAATTTGGAAGAGGTTGAAAATGCAATTCAGGACAACACCAGAGCTATCTATCTTGAGACCCTTGGTAATCCGAATTCAGATATTCCGGATATTGATGCTATCTCAGAACTGGCTCATAAACATGGTTTGCCGGTGGTAGTGGACAACACCTTTGGAACACCATACCTGATTCGTCCAATCGAGCATGGAGCAGACATTGTGGTACATTCCGCAACTAAATTCATTGGTGGACATGGCACATCTTTAGGCGGTGTGATTGTGGATTCCGGTAACTTTGATTGGAAAGCCAGCGGAAAATATGCACCAATCGCAGAGCCAAACCCAAGCTATCACGGAGTATCCTTTGTGGAGGCTGCCGGAAAGGCTGCTTTTGTTACATACATTCGTGCCATTTTGCTTCGTGATATGGGAGCAACCATTTCACCATTTAACGCATTCTTGTTGTTGCAGGGTGTTGAGACTTTATCCCTTCGTTTGGAACGCCACATCGAAAACACCAAAAAAGTGATTGAATATCTGGAAAAGAATCCATTGGTTGAAAAGGTAAATCATCCTTCACTTCCGGATCATCCGGACCATGCGTTGTATGAGAGATATTTCCCAAATGGCGGCGGAAGTATTTTCACCTTTGAAATCAAAGGCGGTCAGGAAGAAGCATGGAAGTTTATTGACAACTTAAAACTGTTCTCATTGCTTGCCAACGTAGCTGATGTTAAGAGTCTTGTGATTCATCCGGCATCCACAACACACAGTCAGTTATCACCGGAGGAATTAGAGGAGCAGAACATTAAGCCAAATACCATTCGTCTTTCCATTGGAACAGAGCATATCGACGATATTATCGGGGATTTGGAGCAGGGCTTTGCAGCCATTTCGTAACAAAAACATTGAAAAAAGAAAAGGAGAAATGACAATGTCTAATATTTATCAGGGAACTTTAAACTTAATCGGAAACACACCACTTGTAGAGGTAGTGAATATTGAAAAGGAAGAAAAACTGGAAGCAAAGCTTTTGGTAAAACTGGAGTATTTAAATCCAGCCGGTTCTGTAAAGGACAGAATTGCCAAGGCTATGATTGAAGATGCAGAGAGCAAGGGACTTCTCAAGGAAGGTTCCGTAATCATTGAGCCTACTTCAGGTAACACCGGAATTGGTTTGGCAGCAATTGCAGCCAGCAAGGGATATCGTATCATCCTTACCATGCCTGAGACAATGAGTGTGGAAAGAAGAAATATTTTAAAGGCTTATGGTGCAGAAATCGTTTTGACAGAAGGCGCTAAGGGAATGAAGGGTGCTATCGCCAAGGCTGATGAGCTCTCTAAAGAAATTCCAAACAGCTTTATCCCGGGACAGTTTGTAAACCCTGCAAACCCAGCCGTACACAAGGCAACTACAGGTCCAGAAATCTGGAAGGATACCGATGGAGAAGTGGATGTCTTTGTTGCAGGTGTTGGTACCGGCGGAACTGTTACAGGAACAGGCGAGTACTTAAAGGAGCAGAAGCCATCCGTAAAGGTTGTTGCAGTTGAGCCTGCTACATCACCGGTTCTTTCTGAGGGCAAGAGTGGTGCACATAAGATTCAGGGTATCGGTGCAGGATTTGTTCCGGATGTATTGAACACCAAGGTTTATGATGAAATTATTACCATTGAAAATGAGGATGCCTTTGCTGGTGCAAAGCGCTTGGCAAAGAAGGAAGGAATTTTAGTTGGTATTTCCTCCGGTGCAGCTTTCAATGCGGCTCTTGAGTTGGCAAAGAGACCTGAGAACAAAGGAAAGACAATTGTTGCATTGCTTCCTGATTCGGGAGATCGTTATTACTCAACAGCATTATTCTTAGAGGACTAAACAAAAATCTTTTGGTTTCGCTGTAAATAGAGTATAATCGTGATATGTATAGCGATTAGGCTTATGGGGTTTATAGCGGAGGAGAATATGATTTATCAGGGGATTTTGGTTTATCAGGTTATTATGGTCATTGCCAGTTTATTGTTTTTGATTGTGGTATCCAGAGGAAAGGTTACAACAACCGGCAGATTGATGCTAATGGTGGCGTTTCTGTGTCTGTTTATGAACGCCGCATCCTTGATGGGGCTCACATCAAAAACAATGGAAGCAATGATCGTAGCCCTGAAGTTAAAATATGTGGGTGTCGCGTTCGTTGGCACCTTCTTTTTTATTTTCTGTGCAAAGTATTGCAATCATCCCATTAAGACATGGATTCAGGTGTTACTGCAAGTGTGGAATGTTTTTGTGGTTATCTGTGTCTGGACCATGGAGAGAAACACTTTATTTTATAGCAAAATGAATTTTGTGACGGACCATGACAGAGTCTTTTTAGATTATGACTATGGGGTTATTGGCATCATCAACATAGTTCTTCGGATTTTACAGCTGATTGGCTGTGTCTGTCTGGCGGTATCCGGGTGGAAATATGGTGAAAACAAAAAGGAAAAAGACAGTTGCAAGATTATGTTTGTCTGTGCCCTTTTCCCTTTGGTTACAGCTCCTATACAGTTTCAGCATATGCTGGAAGGATTTGAACCCATGTCGGGAATCACCACTATTGCTATTATGGTATTTTTCGGCTATGCCTATTTTCAGGATATGTTTGATATCTCAGATGTGGCCCACGAAAATATTATCGCAAATATGGACGAGCCCATTATTATTATTGATACCAACTATGGATTTGTGGAGGCAAATGCCAAGGCAGAGTTGATTTTCCCCAGCCTGAAACAATGTGAAAAGGGAAGCCTGTTATCAGAACCATCCTTACTGGCTTATGTGAGAACCGGCATGATGGATAAGATGTTTTGGAAAGACCGGGTTTATGATGTACATGTGGACAGGATTTATGACTACAATCAGCCCTTGGGATTTTCCATTCTGCTGACAGATATGACAGAGGATTATCAGCAGATGAAGCGGATTCATGATTTGATGACGGAGACAAAAAAGGCAGACCAGGCAAAGACGGATTTTTTGGCCAGCATGTCCCATGAAATCCGAACACCAATCAATTCCATTATCGGTATGAATGAAATGATTCTCAGGGAGACGAAAGAGCCTGAGGTAAAAAAATATGCTTTGGATGTAAAAAATGCGGCAGCGATGCTTCTCAGTTTGGTAAATGATATTTTGGACAGTTCCAAAATCGCCTCCGGCAAACTTTCCATTGTCCCGGTCAAATACTCTTTGGAAGAGATGGTATTGGATTTGTACCATATGATTGATGTGAGTGCCAGACAAAAGAATCTGGAGTTTAAGGTGGAAGTGGATGAAACCCTGCCTATCAGCTACAGAGGAGACGATATTCGCATTCGCCAGGTTTTAATTAATCTTCTCACAAATGGCGTAAAATATACGGAAAATGGTTATGTGTGTCTTCGGGTGACCGGTGAGGTGGATGGTGATGAGGCAGTTTTAAAGTTTTCCGTGAAAGATACCGGTTATGGAATTCCAAAGGAACATATGAAAACCATATTCTCCCGGTTTGACCGAATTGAAGATGAAAAGAATCATCGAATCGAGGGAAGCGGACTGGGACTCAGTCTGTCAGAGCGTCTGTTGGAATTAATGGGTAGCCGGATTCAGGTGGAGAGTAAAGTGGGAGAGGGAAGTGAGTTTTACTTTGAACTCAGACAGCCCATTCTGGATAAAACCCCTGTGGGTCCACTAAAGGGCCGGGTGGATGAGCAGGAAAAGAAAACCTATACTGTGGGATTTATTGCACCGACAGCACATATCCTGGTAGTGGATGATAACGATATGAACCGCAAGGTATTTGTGAACCTTTTGAAAAAAACAAAGATTCAGGTGATGGAGGCCTCCTGTGGAAGGGAGTGTCTGGAACTGGTAGAACGAAATCACTACGACCTTATTTTCCTGGATCATATGATGCCGGAGATGGATGGCATCGAAACGTTGCATCGCATGACGGGAATGGAAAAATCTTTGTGCAAAGATACACCAGTGATTATGCTTACCGCCAATGCTATTTCCGGCGCCAGAGAGAAATATCTGGCGGAGGGATTTAAGGACTTTTTGGCAAAACCCATTTTCCCGGAGCAGTTGGAGGAGATGATTCAGCACTATTTGCCGGAAAAAATTGAAATTATTTCAAATTCGTTGTAATAACAACGGAAATTTTAAAAGAACTGATGTATGATGCAGAAGATGTTTGAGTAAGTAGGCGTTTGCGAAACTGTCAGGGGCACCCGGTCCGGCTCAAGCTTTCCGGTGACACGATTTTAGACAGAATTGCTAAATTTGTGAAAGGATTCATTCCCTTAACTTTTGTGTCCGGGCATCGTTTCGACTGCAAACTTATGTGGTCCCTCTGTCACAGACACTCTCAGAATTTCTAGTCTGCCTAAGTGGGGTGCTTCACAAATTTTATTGTGCCCGCTCTTGGTTATGTCACCCATCGAGGTTTTCATCTCTGCACTATGTGATGTGGGCGCAAACACAAACCGCGGGCACAGTATTGTTCATCACCCCACATAAGGCAGACACGAAACCCTTCGAAAGGTGTTCTGTGTTCAGAGGAACCATATAAGTTTCTGTCGAAACTTGAACGGACATAAATCATAAGAAAAGGGAATGAGTCCTTTCTTACAAATTTGCGATTCTGACTAGTGAGTGTCACCGGAAAGCTTGAGCCGGACCGGGTGCCCCTGACAGTTTCGCAAACGCCTAGATAAGTGAGATTAGGGAGGAGACAACATGAAACGTAAAATTGTACATATTGATCAGGAAAAATGTAATGGATGTGGTGCTTGTGCCACTGCCTGCCACGAAGGAGCCATTGAGATGGTGGACGGAAAGGCGAGACTGATAAAGGATGATTATTGTGACGGACTGGGAGATTGCCTGCCCCATTGTCCTACAGATGCAATTCAGATTATAGAAAGAGAAGCAGCTGACTACGACGAGGAGGCAGTAAAGGCGCGTATGGCGGCAAAGACGCAGCCTAAACCTTTTGTATGTCCCGGAACAGCAGCAAGAGCATTTCAGAGAAACCAGAGTCCTCAGCCGGTGACCCAGACAAAGCCGGAAAGTCAGTTGATGCAGTGGCCGGTACAGATTAAATTGCTTCCTCCGGTGGCACCTTATTTTGATGGAGCAAAGCTTCTGATTGCGGCGGATTGTACCGCTTATGCCTATGCTTCTTTCCATGAGGAGTTTATCAAGGGACACATTACCTTGATTGGATGTCCAAAGTTAGATGATATGGATTACAGTGAAAAGCTGACAGACATTATCAAGAACAATGACATTAAGAGTGTGACGGTGGTTCGTATGGAGGTGCCATGTTGCGGTGGTTTGGAATATGCTGCAAAACAGGCCCTTCAAAATAGCGGCAAGTTTATTCCATGGCAGGTGGTTACGATTTCCACAGACGGAAGAATTTTGGATAACTAAAGCGGAGACAAAATGCACTTTCATTTTCAAAACAATGGAAATGAAGGTGCTTTTTTTGTTATACTAACTCTATGGTTTCAAAATTTTGTATTCAGATAGAACAACAGGAAATTGAAGTACAGGTGATTGCATCCAAAAGGCGAAGTATGGCATTGGAGATTCGTTCCGATGGCAGTGTGGTGGTTCGTATTCCTAATCGGACGCCCCAGTGGATGGTGAAACGCTTTGTGGCGGGACATGCCAGATGGATATATGAAAAGCGTACTAAGATTATGGAAAAGAAACCCTGTGAGGAAGTCTATACCTTTCCGGAATGGGAGAGTTTGCCGGCAGCGGAGCGAAAGAAGGCAAAGGAAAAGATTGTAGCCAGAGTGGAGCATTTCGCTGAGGTGATGGGATTGACTTACGGCTCTGTTTCTATGCGTAATCAAAAGAGCCGGTGGGGGAGTTGCAGCAGTAAGGGCAACCTTAATTTTAATTATCGTCTCGCCTATCTGCCGGAGGAACTTTTGGACTATGTGGTGGTGCATGAACTGGCCCACAGGCGCCATATGGATCACTCAAAGGACTTTTGGAATGAGGTAAATACCTATTATCCCAACTACAAAAATTGCAAAAAGCAGTTGAATGAAATCAGAATAAATTAGAGGAAAGAGCATATGCGTTATTATATTGCAGATTGTCATTTCTACCACAGGGCGTTGTTAAATTCTATGGACCATCGGGGATTTCAGGATGTGGATGAGATGAATGCCTATATGATAAAACAGTGGAATGAAAAAGTGAAAAGGTCCGATGAGGTGGTGATTTTAGGAGATTTTTCCATGGGAAATGCCCAGGAAACCAACCGGATTTTGGAGGAACTAAAAGGGAAACTGTATTTGATTGTGGGGAACCATGACAACAAATACCTGCGCAATAAAGAGTTCCATAGGGAGAGACTTCAAGGGATTTATCCCTACGCAGAACTCCACGACAACAATCGAAAAGTGATTCTGAGTCATTACCCCATGCCTTGTTATAACGGTCAATACCTCAAGACAAAAAATAATGACCCCAGGACCTATATGCTCTACGGTCATGTTCACGACACCCATGATGAAAAACTTCTGATGGATTTTGTAAATCACTACCAAAGTACGGAGATTGTGAATCGAGAGGGAAAAAAACAAAACCTTATGTGCAATATGATAAACTGTTTTTGTATGTATTCTGATTACACACCGCTGTCTTTGGACGAGTGGATTGAACTGACAAAAAAACGTTTTGCAGATTGCGGGAGCGTGAAGGTTTGACTATAATATGACTTTAGGTAAATGCAAAAGTAAACAATGATAAGGAGAATCCATAAATGAATAAGGAAAACAAGAAGATGGCTCAGGAGAGAAGAGCCGCAGAGAGAAAGAAAAAACAGAGAGTGACCGTTGCAAAAAACGTGGCAATTGTTTTGATTGTGGTGGCATTCTTTGCCAGTATGATTATCTTTGGCGCGCTGGAGAGTAAGCGGGAAAAAGCAAACAGTAGCGCTAGCCAGGATAGTTCCACCACTCAGAGCCAGGATGTAGACGAGGACAGCAGCGATAGCACATCAAATCTGGATACGGATACGTCTCGAGAGGTCAAGGACGGAGATACCGTTGCCATTCATTACGCGGGAAGCGTAGATGGCATTGCTTTTCAGGGGGGGACAGGAGATCATGATCTGGTGATTGGTTCCCATACCTTTATTGACGACTTTGAGGAACAGCTGATTGGACATAAGATAGGTGAGACTGTGGATGTACATGTTACTTTTCCAGAGGGTTATAACGGAACCTATACGGATAAGGATGGCAATGAACAGAGCCTTTCTAACGTAGAGGCACTTTTTGAAGTGGATATTAAAGGAATTTACAATAATTAGAGAAACGAGGTAGACAAATGATAAATCCGGGAACAATGATGAAATTAATGAATGCAAGAAAGACTTTTACAAACAATCATCCAAAGTTTGTAAAGTTTCTGCAGGTGGTGTTTTCTTCCAAAGTGGAGGAGGGAACCGTGTTTGAAATTACAGTGACAAAACCCGGTCAGGAGCCTTTGACAACGAATTTTAAGGTGATGCAGTCTGACTTGGAATTGATGGAGAGTCTGAAAGATTTGCAGTAACACCTGTGGGGGATATTTATGGAAGAAAAAAGACTGGCACTATTAATCGATGCGGAAAATACCAGTTCCAAATACATCGATGCCATTATCAGTGAATTAAAAAAATATGGGGTGATTACCTATCAGAGAATGTACGGAGATTTTACCAATCCGGCTTTGGCAGATTGGCATAAAAAGGCGCTCAACCATGCCATAGTACCGATTCAGCAGCCAAGATACTCTTCCGGGAAAAATGCCTCTGATATTATGCTGGTGATTGATGCCATGGATATTTTATACCAGGACAAAACCGATGGCTTTTGTATCGTCACCTCTGACAGTGATTTTACCAGACTGGTGAACCGGCTTCGGGAAGAGGGAATGCTGGTTATCGGTATGGGAAAAAGTGATGCTTCCAAGACTTTTATCGCAGCCTGCAATGAATATAAATTTCTGGACAAAATCATGGACGAGGATGAAAAGGACGCAGGAAAGCCAAAGAACAAAAAGGAGGCGGTTCACGACAAATCCAACTCCATCACGCCCCTTGGGGATATCAAATCGGCGATTAATGAGTTGATACAGCAGAGTGAAAATAACGGAGAACACGCAAATCTTGGTTCCACCAAGAGCAATCTCCAGAGACTTTTCCCTGATTTTGACGAGCGAAATTATGGATATAGTTCTATGCGTAAGTTTATCACAGAGGCTACAAAATTTGACACCATGCAAAAAGGCTCTACCATTTACATTCTTCGTAGCAGTGATCACGACAAGGATATGGAGTCCCAGGTGAGACAGTATGTGCTCAATCTGGCAAAAGAGCCGGTGGAACTGGGAACTCTGGGACGGATGATTGCAGAGCAATACCCGGATTTTAAATATAAAGAGTATGGCTACGCGAGACTTTCAAAATATGTCAGCGGTATTTCCGGTGTCAAAGTAGAAAATAATATGGTGACTCTCCGATAGGAAAATATACATTCCGGTGGAAGAGTAAAAAGGTGAATACATTGAAAAAAATCTCAAAAAAGAAACTGATATTTGATATTGTAACGGTGGTAGTGATTGCACTTTTTACCGGAGCTGCCGCTTATATCAATGACTATTATCACGCAAAAGACGTGGATTCTTATTTGCAGTCCACTGGGCAGGTAAAGGTTAAAGAAATCAAAGAAGGTTATTTCTTTGACGGAAAAGGAACGGAAGATGCTTTGATTTTTTATCCGGGTGCCAAGGTGGAGTATAGTGCCTATGCCCCTCTTATGAATCAGTTGGCGTCGGAAGGCATCGATTGTTTCCTGGTAAAAATGCCGGGCAATCTGGCAATCTTCGGCTCCAATAAAGCAGAGAAAATACAGGAAAAATACGAATATAAACAGTGGTATATGGCAGGACACTCTCTGGGAGGAGCTATGGCAGCAAACTATACGGCAAAGCACGAAAAACAGTTTTCAGGTCTGGTCCTTTTGGCGGCCTACTCCACAAAGGATATTTCCGATGCAGACTTTCCGGTGGTGGCATTGTACGGAGAAAATGATAAGGTTTTAAACCGGGAAACCTTTGAGAAAGATAAAACCAATTTACCAAAGAATTCTGTTATCCACGAAATTCCCGGCGGTAACCACGCCCTCTTTGGAAGCTACGGTGCCCAGGACGGAGATGGCAAAGCCACCATCTCAGGCAAAGAGCAGCAAAAGGAAACTATAGATGTAATAATTGAGAACTTTCTTTAAAACGTTGTTACAACAACGGATGCATTTTCCAGTCTATGGTATATTTCCCCTGTAGACAAGAGATAATAAGTGATACAGGAGGGAATGGAATGAAGATTTTATTTTATGATGCCAAAAAGTATGATGTGGACTCCTTTGAAAAAGCTAGGGAGAATTTTCCGGATATTCAGGTGGAGTATCTGGAGGCGGATATCAATAAAAAGACAGCAGTGCTGGCAAAGGGCTATGATGCCATCTGTGCCTTTGTAAATGCTGATTTGTCAAAGGAGATTTTGCAAGTTTTGTCAGAGCAGGGAGTAGTTTTACTTCTTATGCGTTGTGCCGGTTTTAACAATATAGATTTGGAAGAGACCAGAAGACTGGGGATGACAGTTTTGCGTGTCCCGGGATATTCTCCTGAAGCGGTGGCAGAACAGGCTATGGCTCTGGCACTCAGTGTGAACCGACGCATTCACAAGGAATATATCAAGGTTCGTGAGAATAACTTTAGTTTGGAAGGTTTAATGGGAAGAAACTTCTACGGAAAAACTGCAGGGATTATCGGAACGGGAAAAATCGGTGCGGCTATGGCGAGAATCTGTAAGGGATTTGGCATGAAGGTGATTGCCTACGATAAGTATCCAAATAAAAATCTGGATTTTATTCAGTATATGGAATTAGAAGATGTGCTGAAAAACAGTGATTTGGTTTCTCTGCACTGCCCACTTACTGTGGACAACTATCATATGATTAATGCGAAAACCATTTCCCTGATGAAGGATGATGTGGTATTTGTTAACACCTCAAGAGGAGAGTTGGTGGATACAGAGGACTTGATTGCAGGAATCCGCAATCACAAGTTCCATGGTGTGGGATTGGATGTGTATGAGGAGGAGACGGACAATGTGTTTGAAAACAGAGAGCAGGAGATTATGGAGCACTCTGTAACGGCGAGACTTTTGTCTTTCCCCAATGTGATTGTCACATCCCATCAGGCATTTTTTACAGAGGAGGCTTTGAGTGCCATCAGTAACACCACCTTGGAAAATGCTCTTGGATACGAGAAGGGTGAAATCAATCAGGCAAATTTAGTTTAGTATAAATCAAAATCAGAGGACAGGGTAAAATGATTTTTGCGGAAGGTAATCAAACCGTCCCGTTGCATTTTTCCCAGTTCAGAGGACAGGGCACTGCGGTCTAAGCCCAGGTAATCCGCCAATTGCTGGCGGTTAAATGGGATGTCGAATTCGTAGCTGCCCTGTTTTTGTGCCTGAAAAGACAGATAGGACAGCAGTCGTCCCCGGATGGTTTTGGAGGAGGTGTGCATAATGTGCCGGGAGAGATTCAGATTTTTTCTGGAAGAAATCTGCAAAAGATTTCGTATCAAAGCCTGATGGCAGGAACAGGCATTACAGCAGGTGGTGGTGGCAGTGGTGGTGTCTAAAAATAAAATTTCTGTGGGCTCATTGGCTACAATGTCCACCAGTAAGATTTCGTTGGGACACAGAGCATAGGTCTCGGCGAAAATCCGCCCCGGAGTGACACAGTCTAAAATGCTGTGATTTCCCCACACATCATTGTTCTCGATGGTGACGCTTCCGGACAACACCAGTCCCAAAGCCTTGATTTTGGTTCCGGCGTGATAGATGTAATCTCCTTTTTTATAAGATTTGGTTTTACAGGAAAAGCAGGCAAACATGGACTCCATATCTTTTTCCTCAATCCCCTGAAATAATTTTGTTTTTGTTAAAAATTGATAATCCATAAATTCTCCTATATGTTGTTATAACAACGGAATTGTTTCAAAAAGTATACTACACTCTTGTTTGTAAAGCAACACAACCGGAACATAAAGGAGGAAGTAATAAAATGGAACAGAAAATGTTTTGCTATCAGTGTCAGGAGACTGCAGGTTGTAAGGGATGCACCATGAGAGGCGTCTGCGGAAAAACACCGGAAGTAGCAGCAATGCAGGATTTACTGGTATATGTGACCAAGGGAATCTCAGTGGTTACCACGGCACTCAGAGCGGAGGAAAAGTCGGTGGGAACAGATGTAAATCACCTGATTACCTTAAATTTATTTACAACAATTACCAATGCCAACTTTGATGAGGATATGATTGTGGCAAGAGTTGAAGATACATTGAAAAAAAAGAGAGAACTGTTGGAGCAGCTTTCTTCACAGGAAAGTTTAAATGAGGCAGCTCTTTGGGAAGGGGAGAAGAATTCTTTTTCTGAGAAAGCAAAGACAGTGGGAGTTCTGGCAACAGAAGATGAGGACATCCGTTCTCTTCGTGAGCTGATTACTTATGGCTTAAAGGGATTATCTGCCTATTCCAAACATGCAAATGTTTTATTGAAGGATAGTGAAGAAGTGGATGTTTTCTTACAGAGAGCCTTGGCGGCAACCACAGATGACAGTTTGACCGTAGATGATCTGGTGGCACTTACTTTGGAGGTAGGAAAATACGGTGTGGAAGGAATGGCAATGTTGGATGCAGCCAATACCTCTGCATATGGAAACCCTGAGGTGACAAAGGTAAATATTGGCGTGAAGAATCGTCCGGGTATTTTGGTTTCCGGTCATGATTTGAGAGATTTGGAAATGCTTTTAGAGCAGACAAAGGGCACCGGAGTGGATGTATATACCCATTCGGAAATGTTGCCTGCACACTATTATCCTTCGTTAAAAAAATACGATAATCTTATAGGGAACTACGGAAATGCGTGGTGGAAGCAGGGAGAAGAGTTTGAAAGCTTTAATGGTCCGATCTTAATGACCACCAACTGTATTGTTCCGCCAAAGGACAGTTACAAGGACCGTTTATTTACCACAGGAGCAGCAGGATATCCGGGATGTAAGCATATTCCGGGAGAAATCGGTGAGGAAAAAGACTTTTCAGAAATCATTGCATTAGCAAAAACCTGTGCAGCTCCGACAGAGATTGAACAGGGAGAAATCGTGGGAGGATTTGCCCACGAGCAGGTATTTGCGTTGGCAGATACTGTGGTTGATGCAGTAAAATCCGGAGCAATCAAAAAGTTTGTGGTTATGGCAGGCTGTGATGGTCGGACAAAATCCAGAGATTATTATGCAGATTTTGCTAAGGCATTGCCAAAGGATACCGTAATCCTGACCGCCGGATGTGCAAAATATAAATACAATAAGTTAGACTTGGGAGATATCGGCGGAATACCGAGAGTCTTAGATGCGGGACAGTGTAATGACTCCTATTCTCTGGCAGTGATTGCCTTGAAGTTGAAAGAAATTTTTGAACTGGATGACATCAATGATCTTCCGATTGTCTACAATATTTCCTGGTATGAGCAGAAGGCGGTAATCGTGCTTTTGGCACTTTTATACCTGGGGGTGAAGAATATTCACCTTGGACCTACATTGCCGGCATTCTTATCACCAAATGTGGCAAATGTACTGGTGGAAAACTTTGGCATTGCCGGAATTACTACAGTAGAAGAAGATATGAAGATTTTCTTTGGTTAATAGTTAAGGGCTCCTTATGGGAGCCCTTTTGTTGTTTCATATGATTATTTCAGTTTTTGAATTTTTCGGTCATAGGTAAAGATGCCGTTGACCTCATCTTCGATGTCACTGACCTGAGTATAGACACTGGCACAGAGTCCTTGGGGAATCAGGGCTTGTACCTGGGATTCCCGGCGGTCAAAAGCCTCCTGCAGTTTATCCATATCGGTAAAGGTGCCGTATCCATACAGCCCTTCTCCGGTGCAATGTCCGGGGATAGCCATGGAGTATCCACCAAATTCCGAGAGTACAGTTACTCTGTCATTTTTTTTCGCCTTTCTTGGAATGGCGAGAGGGAAAAAGTAGTTGTGGTAACTGTTCATATCCCCTACGTTTTGGTCATACCATCCGCTGGTGGCATCAATCAATCGGGAGGAGTCTTCCTCATAAGCCAAAGATACCATACGTTTCGTCTCAAATTGTCCCCAGCCCTCGTTAAAAATTACCCAGGTACTGATGCAGGGGTGGTTTTTTAACAGCCGGATGGTAGAAAGCATCTCTGTTTCCCATTCCTTTTTGCCCTCATCACTTTCCCGGGATAAAAGTTTTTTGTGGCAATCCGAACTCTTTAGGTAGAGGGCAGATTTTACTGTGGCCAGATAGGTCACATACCAGTCTTTATAGGAACTTCCCCCGTTTACCATATCCTGCCAGATAAACATTCCCAGCCGATCACAGTGATAATAAAAACGTTGTGGCTCAATCTTTATGTGTTTGCGAATCATATTGTAGCCTAAGGCTTTCAGGTTTTGGATGTCAAAGAGAAAGGCTTCGTCTGACGGGGCGCTCATCAAACCATCCGGCCAGTATCCCTGATCCAATACCCCTCGCATAAAAATAGGAGTGTGGTTGAGACAGATTCGCATAATGCCGTTTTCATCCGATTCACGACTGATACTGCGGAAGGCAAAATATCCTGCTACCACATCCTCATCCAATTTGATTTTGTAAGGATAGAGATAGGGAGTGTCCGGTGTCCACAGTTTCTTTTCCTCTTCCGGGAGAGAGGCGGATAGACGGATATCAGAAGCGGTCTCGTCAGTGGAAAACTCCCCTTGGGTGGAAAACAGCGGTGTGTCTAATGCCAATCTTTCAAAATAACCGGAGGGTTGATTTATGGCTCCCTCAAATATCTCTGCCGGATAAATCTCCAGAGAATAAGATAGATTTGCACGTAATTTTCTGTCAAAAGACTCATTTTCTGCAGCGAAAATCAAAAAGGAAATAATTCCTTCATCTGAATTTGATTCTGTAAACACGGAAGAAATATAGGTTTTTGGAACATATTCCATCCAGACGGTCTGCCAGATGCCACTCTGGGCAGTGTAGTACATGCCACCTCTTTGCAACTTTTGTTTCCCTCTGGAATGATAGGAGGTGTCGCTGACATCCTGTACCTGGAGTTGTAATTGGAAGGGGGAAGTGGAAACAGACTTTAAAGCCGGAGTCAAATCAACCGTAAAGGGGAGATATCCTCCCTGATGAGAAAAAATTTTCTTGCCATTTATGTAAACAGAACAACTTTGGTCCACGGCGCCAAAGTGCAAAAGAAGGGATTCTCCGGCCAAAATTTTCTCCCGGTTAAAAGGAATTTCTTTGAAATACCAGAGAAATTCTCCCGGTTGAAGCTGGCGGTTTACGCCGGAGAGGGCAGCTTCCGGAGAAAAGGGCACTAAAATCTCTCCATCATAGGATGAGGGAATTTCGGAATCTGTACTGAATTTGTATTGCCAGAGACCATTTAGGTTGATATAGGAGTTGCGAACCAGAGCTGGTCTGGGATATTCCTGTAATACCTGTTCTCTATCCAATTGTTCTCCCCACTGGGTATATAGTTGTTTCATTTTACCCCTCCCACCATATATTGTTATCCGTTTTCTATGTGCTTAGTATACCTTTTTTTTCGCCATAAAAAAAGACGTTTCAATACAGAAAATACGACGGATTTCGTTGTCATTTTTATAGTGAAATGGTAAAATGAAAGTGGTTTTTTGTACAAAAGTTGGAGCGGTGAGAAATTATGGGAGAAAAAAACATTTTGGGGAATTGGCACCGGGAAACAGCAGATGTGGATTTACTTCACGAACAGATTATGTCCAGTTTGGTTTCCAGAGTTTATGACTACGTTATCCTTATTGATATTAATGAAAAAAATATGTTTGTGGATTACGACAACACAGGGGTAAAGTGGGAGTGGACCAAGGAATTTCACCAGTACAGCGAAGCCAGACACAAGATGGCCCGACATTATATTTTTTCAGAGGACAAAGAGGAATATCTGAATAACAGTGATGTTTTACTTATCAAAAACAAGTTGGCAAAATCCGATGAGTATATGTTTACCTGTCGCCTGGTGGACGAACAGGGAGACATTCACAATAAATTATTTCATCACTATTATCTGAATCGGGAAAAGGGATATGTGATTGCTACTATGGAGGACAAGACTTCCCTTTTAGGCAGGGATACCCTCACAGGAGAATATAACCACAGAGGGTTTATCGAGGCGGCTCAGCAGTTGATTCGGGATGAGCAGCGCAAAGAAGAGTTCGCGATTTTATATATTAACCTACGGGGATTTAAGGCGGTAAATGACGTATTTGGTTCTGATGGCGGTGACCGGGCGCTCCGGAGAGTTTGTCGTGCGTTGAAAAGATCCGAGTTGCGACCGCTTTTAGTGGGCAGGGTCAATGCAGATCACTTTGCTTGTCTGGTGGACAGACGGTGCATTCGTGAAGATATTCTCACAAATCTTTTGCATCAGACCTATGTGGTGAACAACCGCTCTATGGAGCTTTTTGGTATTTGCGGTATCTATCTAATTGGAGCCGATGAGAGAGCAGGGGATGTGGGTCATATGTGTGATGGCGCCAGAATGGCCCTTCACTACATCGAAGACGAATACGTGAAGCCCTTTATCTATTTTGATGAGAAAATGAGAAAAAAATATCGAGAGAGGACGGATACTCTCAGTGAGCTGAAAAATGCCATGGACAACGGAGAGTTTAAGGTATTTTATCAGCCGGTTTACAATGTAAAGACTAAGAGAGTGGCTTCGGCGGAAGCCTTGATTCGCTGGGAGCGTTCCAACGGTGAAATGGTTTCTCCGGGGGCTTTTGTTCCTGTTTTGGAGGATAGCGGCAGAATCTCCCAGATGGACCTATTCGTGGAGCGGTCGGTGATTTCATTTTTAGAGGAGCGGCACAGAGAGGGAAAACATATTGTGCCGGTTTCTATTAATATGTCCAGAATGGATTTCTACGACAAAAAAATGATTACTGCAGTTTTGCAGGATATATCAAATACCACGGTGCCTATTGATTATACCCGTTTTGAGGTGACAGAAACCGCGTATTCCAGTGTGGCTGAAACCAACAAAAGTGCTTTGGCGGAATTTAAAAACATTGGAATTAAATTCTATCTGGACGATTTTGGAAGCGGCTATTCCTCTTTTAGCACATTGAGGGATTATGATTTTGATGTGGTAAAATTGGATAGAGGTTTTATACAAAAAATCGGTACTGCCAGCAAGGCCAACGGAATTATCAGATCTATTATTGAGATGACCCATTCCATTGGAGCCCAGGTGGTGGCTGAGGGAGCAGAGACTGAGGAACAGGTGGAATTTTTGACCACCTGCGGCTGTGATTTTATCCAGGGATTTTTCTTTTCCAAACCTCTTTGTATGGAGGACTTTGAAAAATTGCTGGATGCCAGAGCGTAGGTCGGAGTAGGAGTTTTATATGTATGAAAGGCTATTGAAATTATCCCATAAGATGGAGTCAAATTACGTACTTGATTCCATTAAACGAGGATTTTTGATGTGTCTGCCACTGGTGGTGGTAGGAGTTTTATCTCAGATTGTGTTATCTATCCCGGTGGGACAGATTCAGAACTGGTATGCACAGAGTTTGTGGGGACATCTTTTCTACGAACTTTTTCACAGTATCTATAATTTGACTTTCGGGGCTACAGCATTATACTTTTGTATTGCTGTTTCTTTTATGTACTCTGAAAAATTCTATGTGGGATCAAAGTTTGTCACTGCGGCAGCAGTGTTGTCCAGTTTTATCAGCGTACTTTTTTCACTTGGTTATACCTACACTGGATTTGACTCCCGGTACTATAATGCCACAGGTATTTTTACTGCATCATTAGTATCCATTTTATGTATAAAACTTTTCTTTACCATTTATCGGTTTATTGAGAAGCGCAGGCAATTATCCTTTTCTTTGAATATGGAGCGTAGGATTTATACCATTTATTGGATGATGATTCCTTTTAGCGTGTGTATTATTGTGTTCTTTGCCTTTAACGAGATTATGTACCATGTGTACCATGTGGTCAGTATCAATGAGGCATTTGGCAATTTTGCCACTTACGTATTTATGAAGATGGGACCATCCTATGGCTCTGCTTTGCTTCTTATGGGAGTGGAAAGTCTGTTGTGGTTCTTTGGAGTTCATGGCGGTGGCGTTATGGAACCGGTGATGAATACGGTGTTTGCTCCGGCAAATGCAGATCCCACGATGATTGTATCCAGGACATTTCTGGACACCTTTACCCTGATTGGTGGCTGTGGTACGGCATTGTGTCTGTTTATTGCTATGTTTATTTTTGAAAAAAGAAAGGAACAGCGGGCTGTTTTAGGCACGGTTGCCCTTCCGATTCTCTTTAACGTGAACGAGCCGTTGGTGTTTGGAATTCCGGTAATTTTTAACCCTATTTTGGTGATACCTTTTATCCTGACGCCGCTGGTGTCTTTGACCATTGCATATGTTGCCACTTACATTGGATTTATGCCTGTCACCACAGAGGCGGTGACCTGGACTACCCCTGTATTCTTTAGCGGATATTATGCCACTGGAAGCTGGCGGGGAGCCTTTGTACAGGGCATCATCATACTGGTGGGAATACTTATTTACATTCCTTTTGTGAAGATGATGGAAAAAACTGATGCGGAAAACGTAGAGCTCTCCACGGAATCTCTGGAGAATTATTACAAGGCTAATATGGAAAATGCCGGGGAGTTTTCTATTTTAAATCAGCACAACTCTATGGCAATTGCGGCGGCAGCTTTGGTTTCTAAGTTAAAAGATGATATTGCCGGGGAGCGGATTCACATGTATTACCAGCCTCAGATGGATCAAAAGGGTCACATCTATGGGGCGGAAGCTTTGCTCCGATGGAATTACGGAGGGAAAATGCTGTTTCCGCCGTTTGTGGTTCACATGGCAAAGGAAGCAGGAATCGAAGACCAGTTGGAGAGAACCATACTTCGACAGGTGTGCAGGGATATTGTCCGATTGAAAAAAGCCGGTATGGAAGACCTTTGCATCTCTGCTAATATTTCCGGAGACCAGTTAAATGATGACATTTTTGTGACGGATATTATTTTGATTGCCAGAAGGTATCAAGTGTGTGAACAGCTGTGTATTGAGATTACAGAAGATATTGATCTGGATGATTTGAGATATGTAAGTGCCAACATTGCTCGCCTTAAGAGAGAGGGAATCAATGTTTCTATGGATGATTTCAGTATGGGAACCACCTCTATTAAAAACCTGAAGGAAAATCGATTCTCCCACGTGAAGCTGGACGGAAGTCTGGTGGAAGATATGATGAGCAATGAGAGGAGCAGGGATATTGTGGCTTCCATTATCCTTCTGGGCAATTCTTTGGGATTTCGTGTGGTGGCAGAATATGTGGATTCCCAAAAGAAATTGGACGAGTTGAAGGAACTGGGATGCGATTATTTCCAGGGTTATTATTACAGTCCGGCAATACCATTGGATGAATTTGTGGAATATGCAAAACACAGGGAGGAAGACTGAGGATGAAACAAAAGAAAGGACTTCGGAAAAAACTATTAAGTTTGGAACTGGTTTCCTTTTTGGTTATTACCGCAGTGATTGTTGTGGTGGGGGTTGTGACCGTGTCAAAATCTATCACCCGGCAGGAATATCAGAAAATGAAGGAAGTTACTGCTCTGGTGCAGAGTCAATATGATGCCAAGTACCCCGGTGTATTTGGCATTAAATTGTTGGAAGATGGCTCCTATCAGGTGTACAAAGGAGACGCTGAGATTACGAAGGACTACTCTATCATCGATGAGGTAAAGGACAGCTTTGGATATGAGGTTACCCTGTTCTGCAAAAATATCCGGGTGCAGACTACACTCAAAAGTGCCGATGGGGAGAGATATTTAAGTACCAAGGCGCCTACCCTGGTGACGGCGAAAACCATTGACGGAAAAGAGGAATCTTTTTTCAAGGATGTAAAGGTCGGAAAAGAAAAGCAATTTGCCTACTATAAGCCTTTGCTTTTAGAAGACGGAACCGTTTATGGGATGATTGGAATCAGTTGTTCCTCGGCAGATGTAAAGGCGGGAGTGCTGTCCACTGTACTTCCTTTGGTGGGAATCTGTATCGGACTTGCCATAGTATTTTCTCTTTTGAGTATCCGTTATATTACCAAGATGGTGGATCCGTTGGTGAAATTAAATGCCTTTACCAATGATGTGGCAAAAGGAAACTTTAACACGGATATACCGGCATCCATTCTCCAGAGAGAGGATGAAATCGGGGCGTTGGCCAGAGACGGAAAGGCTATGCAAAAGGCGATTCGTGTATTGGTGGAATACGATGCCCTGACGAAATTGCGGAACCGCAGATACGGGGAAAAGCGCCTGTGTCAGGTGGTGGGAAATGCTCCAAAGGTAAATGCGAATTTCTGTGCCGCCATTGGGGACATTGACTTCTTTAAAAAGATTAATGACATATACGGACACGAGGCAGGAGACAAGGTGCTCCAGGAAGTGTCAAAGATATTGAAGGAACATATGAGCGGAAAGGGCTTTGTGGCCAGATGGGGCGGCGAAGAATTTCTGCTGGTTTTTGAACGGGCAACTTTAGAGGAAGCGGAAAAGCTGGCAGAGGGCATTTTAGATGCAATCAGAGGACACGTGCTTATCTACAGAGAAAAAGAGATTTCCGTCACTATGAGTATGGGAATTGCAAAAGGTATTTTTGGCGAGGAGCCGGACTCTTTATTGAAGAGAGCAGATGATTTCCTGTATCAGGCAAAAGAGGGTGGCAGAGACCAGATTTGTAAAGGTTAAAAGGAACGATTGACGATATATGGAGAAGCAAAAAAAGGAAGCAATTTTTATGCCTCTTCTGGCTTTGGCATGGCCTGCCATTGTGGAGGGGCTTTTACAGACAATACTGCAATACATTGATACGGCTATGGTGGGACGGCTTGGAGCTTCTGCTACAGCTACCGTATCTTTAAGCTCCACATACAGTTGGCTGATTCACAGTGTAATCAGTGCATTGGGTGTGGGCTTTTTGTCCTACATAGCCAGAGGCATTGGTGAGGATGACCGGGATAAAGTTCATAGTGCAGCGGGACAGACGGTGTTTGTCGCGGTGTTAATCGGCGTTATAATGACGGCGATTACCCTTTGGATAGCTCCTTATATGCCGGGATGGATGGGAGCAGAACCGTCTATCCGAAGGGACGCTACCAAATATTTTGTCTATATTAATATCCCTATGGTATTTCGTTCAGCCACCATTATTTTGGGGGCGGCAATACGGGCCACCAAGGACGCAAAAACCCCTATGTATATCAATGTCTTTGTCAACGGGCTGAATATTATTTTGAATTACATCATGATTTATGTGGTGGGACTTGGGGCTGTAGGCGCCGGCGTCTCCACCGGAATTTCTGTGACTGTGGGCGGAATTCTGATGACTGTAGCTTTTTTTAGAAATCCGATTTTGTGTGGAGATGCACCAAGAAAGATTTCCATCGAGCAATACAAACCCAATGCCAGAGTGTTAAGGGGCATTATGGCCATCGGATTTCCCATTGTTCTCACAAGAATGGCATCCTGCATGGGGCATATTGTGTTTACAAGTTTTGTGTCATCTATGAGCACCATTGTCTACGCAGCCCACGCCATTGCCATTACTGCCGAGGAATTATTTTATATGCCCGGATACGGAATGATGTCAGCTACATCCACCTTGATAGGTAACGCGGTGGGAGAGAAAAATCAGACCAAGGAGAGAAAGGTAAAACTATATTCCATCGGGATGATTTTTGTGCTGATGTGTGTCACCGGAATGCTTTTGTATTTTGGAGCAGATTTTATGATGAGCCTTTTTACAAAGGATGAAAAGGTGATTGCCATCGGAGGCAAGCTCCTTCGGATGGTGGCATTTACAGAACCGGTATTCGGAACTTCGGCTGTGATGGAAGGAATCTATAACGGTATGGGACATACCAAATACCCATTGGTAGTGGAGTTAATCAGTATGTGGGGTGTCCGGGTGCTGGGGGCATTTATCTGTGTGCGGGTCTTACATATGGGGATTGTCTCCGTTTGGGTTATGATGATTGCCAACAATGTGTTAAAGGCGATACTTCTGGCAGTTGGTTTAATTTATCTTGGAAGAAAAAGAGGGTTAAACAAAAGAGGAGAAGTGACGATATAGGTTATAGAGGTAAAGTTTGCTGAAATGGAATTCGGCGTTTGAAATCAAGGAGGAGAAAAAATGAGTGTGAATGGAATTATCGGTGCACAGATGGCAGCTACTTATGGAACCAAAGCTAAGACTGCACCAAAGGAAAAAGAGTCAGAAAAAAGCACAAAAGATGTAGGTGCCGAGGTGGTTTATGATAAAACAACTCCGGAAAAGAAGGCCACCTACAATGTGAACAGAATGAGTGCGGATGAGCGCAAGGCGTTGGTTCAGCAGCTGAAAGCGGATCAGGAGAGCCGACAAAAGAGTTTTCTTGATATGGTAGGCAAGATGATGACCGGTCAGGGAAAAGCTTATAGTATGGCGACAGGAGACGATTCCATCTGGAAGTTTTTAGCCAGTGGCAATTTTACTGTGGATGCGGCTACAAAAGCTCAGGCACAGCAGGATATTTCAGAGGATGGCTACTGGGGCGTAAAGCAGACTTCCCAGAGATTGTTTGATTTTGCCAGTGCTCTGGCAGGGGATGATGTGGAGAAAATGCAAAAGATGCAGGCGGCTATGGAAAAAGGCTTTAAGCAGGCTACCGCTGCTTGGGGCAAATCTCTGCCAAGCATCAGCCAGGATACTATGGCGGCAGCCAATAAGCTGTTTGAGGATTACTATGCATCCAAAGGGGTGAGCGAATAAAAGGTTTCCTCTTCTCATTGGTGTTCTGCAATAAAGTTTGATATTCCATAGCAGACACGCTTTCGCTTGGGACGAAACGTAGCGGTACTAAATTCGCAGGTATGCTCATTAAGTACCGACGTTTCTTTACAGTCTGCAGATGGAATATGCAAATTTATTTTGAACACTGGAGAAATGAGGGCGAGGAGATTCAATTAAGGGGCTGGGTGCAAGGATTGGATGCTAGAATTAAATTGAACAATTAGAGTTAGAAAATAAAAAAGACCACTGAGATTGGAAAGCTTCATAGTTTTCCGACTCAGTGGTCTTTCTATTTTATAAAAATATCATATTAGTTTGATTGTACTCTGTTTGGATGAGAGTGATAATCATTTTGCCATGGATTATACCTACGCCGTGGCTTTTGGCTGGTATTTGGTTTCCAGCTTCTTATATACATAGAAGAAGGCCGGAACTAAGAAGATGTCGGCCATCAGCCATGCCAGGGGACTGGCGAAACATGCTCCCAAAAAGCCGATGGAAGGAACCAGCGTAAATGCCACCACGCTTCGGGCAATCATTTCCATAACCCCGGCAATAATGGCAAAGAAAGAAAATCCCATACCTTGTATTAGGAAACGGAAGCTGTTTACCATAGTGAGCAGAAAATAAAAGCAGGCCTGAATCAACAGGAAGTGTTTTGCGTCCGCTAAAATAGCTACCTCATCGGCAGACAGGAAGAGGAGCAGCAAATAGTCACTGAAGAAGTACAGGGCAACCAGAGCGATGATGGAGTAGGCATATCCGATGATGGTGGCAGCCTTTAGACCTTCTTTCAGGCGTTTTAATTCCATAGCCCCTACGTTTTGCCCGCCATAGGTAGCCATAGTGGAACCTAGGGCGTCAAAAGGACAAACGATGAACATAGTAATACGGTTTGCGGCGGTGATGGATGCAACGGCATTGGAACCCAGACCGTTTACGGCAGTCTGTAAAATAACGGAACCGATGGCTGTGATGGAATACTGTAACCCCATAGGAACGCCCATACGGCACAACACATTGACACAATGGGAATTCCATGCCCATTCCCCCTTTTGTATTCTGAGAATGGAAAATCTTTTCTCTATATATATAAGGCAGCTGAGTCCGGAAATAAACTGGGAAATCACAGTGGCATATCCGGCACCCTCCACACCCATACCAAGTTTGGCAATAAAGAATAAATCCAGAACAATATTAATCCCGGATGCCAGTAACAAAAAGTACACCGGTGTTTTGCTATCTCCCAGGGAACGCATAATTCCGGAGGTCATATTGTATAGGTAGGTCACCGGAATTCCCAGAAAAATAATAAAAATATAAGCGTATGCCTGGTCTATAATATTGGCAGGGGTCTGCATCAGTTGGAGAATCTGGCGGCAGAATACACTGACTAATACAGTCATGACTGCGGAAAAAATCAGACATAACCAGATGCTGTTGGTTACATATTTACGAAGACTTTCGTAATCTCCGGCACCAAAACGCTGTGCAACCGGGATTGCAAAACCGCTGCACACACCCATACAGAATCCGATGATTAAAAAATTGATAGCTCCGGTGGAACCAACGGCAGCCAGAGCTTCCACGCCAAGACATTTTCCTACAATAATAGTATCCACAAGACTGTAAAACTGCTGGAATAACATACCAACCAATAGAGGCAGCGAGAAGCCGATAATCAGGGACATGGGTTTTCCGGAGGTTAATTTTTTTGTTGTATCTTTTGCCATAACAGATTTTCCTTTCCTTATTTCTGAAATAAAACCCAACTGAGAAATAATTTTTTTATTTTTGTAACTTTTCTTTCCTAAATCGGTGTTTTATTGTATAATACCAATATTAAAAACACAATAGGTTTTTTTGTACATATTTATATACTTTTAGATAAAATTTCCAAGGGGGATGGAAGATGAACTACAATGACGTGATTCGGAACAAGAATCGAATTTTGGCTATTACACTTCTGATTTGTATTGTTATGCGATGCATAGTGAATGCATTCTTTACCGGGATTGCCCAGGTACTGCCTATGGGTATCGGTGGTTTGGTATTTACCTTATTATTGCTGTTGCTGGCGAAAAAGGTACATCCGGTGGTGATGATGTATGCTATGGTGGTGTTGATGTCTCTGATTAGTATTGTGCTGATGATTACATTTCCTTGTACCACCAATTACCTGATGTTTTTCCTGACGATTTTCTTTGTGGTTATTTATGAAGACATCCGGCCGATTATTATGCAGTCGGTGATTACTTCCGTTTGTATGGTGGTGTTCTTCTTTATGTATCAGGAAAAACTGGCGGAGTCATGGTCCACAGATGCTATGGCTATGTGTGTTGTTTACATTGTCAGTGGTATGTTGGTATTCATTTCTCTCAGCCGTTTGACAAAGGCACAGTTCGCTCAGCTGCAAAAGACCCATAAGGAAAGCGAAAAGGAGAGAAAGAAGGCAGAACAGTTGCTCCAGGAAATCAGTAAATCTGTAGGAGTGTTGGATCGCACCAGTGGCAAAATCAATGAAAACATTACGGTTACCGGAGAAATCTCCGACCAGATTGCCGATGCCACTGAGGACATTGCCCGCAAGACAGCAGAAGAGGTCAGCGACATCGAGGGTATCAGAGATATGGTACAGACCGGTGTGGAACAGATTCAGGGTGTGGCCCAGAGCAGTACCCAGATGGCGGAGGCTTCCCACCTGACCAATAATCAGGTGCAGGAAGGGGGAAAACTGGTCAATGAGCTTTCTCTCCAGATGCAGCAGTTAAATGAGAGGATGGATACCGTGGCTGGTTCCATTGCCAGTTTATCCCAGGAGAATGCAAAGATTGTGGAAATTCTGGCTACCTTGGATCAGATTACCGCACAGACAAATCTGCTTTCTCTAAATGCTTCTATTGAGGCTGCCAGAGCAGGAGAGCACGGAAGGGGATTTGCGGTGGTTGCTACAGAGATACGTCAATTATCTGATGATTCCGCAAAATTCACCGAGCAGATTCACAGTATTTTGCAGGGTATCGAAAACCGGACCAATCAGGTACAGGAGGAAATCCTTGCAGGGCAAAAATCTGTGGAGGCTTGCACCACCCATGCAGGTGAAGTCAATGAGTCCTTCCAGGGAATTGCAGAAAATACTTCCCAGGTATTGTCCCATGCCACTCAGGTTGAGACTCAGGCACAGGCATTAGAGTCTTTGATGCAGGGAACTTTGGAAAATGTAAACAATATCAATGATACTGTGGAGGCGACATCTGCGGCTATGGAGGAGATTTCATCCAGCATTATGGATTTACACGGAAATATCGGCTCTGTTGTTGAGGGTTACCAGGACATCAACGATATTACAGAATCTCTGGTGGATGTATCCAGCCAGGATGACGAGCAATAACATTAAATTCACATAGAATTCAAAAAGTAATACATACTAATTTCTTGAAAGGATTTTCGGGAGGTTGGTATGTATTTTTTGTTGGAAAAAAGAGGACAGTGGGGAGAGATAAGTAAAGTTTCGGATGTGGTGCCAAGAGAAGTAGAGACGGTATTTCCGGAGGCAATGGAAATTCACGGATGTTTTGCCTTGCAGTCCGGGAAGGAGTTATGTTGTGTCATACAGGTGCCCATTCGGGAGGAAGCACCGAAAAAGAGCAAGGTGAACACGGTGCCTCTTTTAGGCCAGGGACATACGTTCTGGAAAATCGCCTTTGTAATAAGAAAGGATGCTATCTGGGCGAAGGATTACGATGGGATTTTTGAGAAAAAGATGCCGGAGTTTACGGAAGAGATACAGGAAAAAACACCGGAACAGATTTTATATCGCCTCTTTTGTAAACTGGTGGAAAAAGATGCTATGGTGTTGGATATTATCTATAAGCAACTGGCTACATTAGAGGGAGAAATCCCCAGGGATAATGCCCGGTTTTTCCTTCAGAAAATGTATACCATGAAGCACAGTATTTATCAATTGTTTCGTTATTATCATCAGTTGACGGAGATGGCGGAGGAACTGATGGAGTCGGATGGGGAGTTTTTAGAAGTGGAGCAGATGCAATGCTTTGAACGTTTTGTGGAGCGCACGAAACGTCTTTCGGATGATATGGAGATTATGCGGGAATATGCCATGGAAATATGGGAAATTTACCAGTCCCAAATTAATATCCGGCAAAATGATATTATGAAGGTCTTAACCATTGTAACTACCATTTTTTTGCCCTTGAGTTTATTGGTGGGATGGTATGGTATGAATTTTGAATATATGCCGGAAGTTTCCTGGAAATACGGATACCTTATGGTGATTTTATTTGCCATTGCCATTGTAGTGTTCAGCCTGGTGCTTTTTCGGCGAAAAAAATACTGGTAAAGCCTGCCGTATCCGTTGACTTTAGAACTTTAAAGTGCTATATTGTTAAAAGATTTTAGATATCTTAGGAGGAGAATTATGAAAAAGAAGATTGTGGCATTGACCCTTATGGCTGCTATGCTTATGATAGGCTTGGCAGGCTGTGGTCAGAAGAAAAGCGATAAAGAGGACAAAGGCAATGCAAATGCAAAGTATCAGGTGGGTATCTGTCAGTTAGTACAGCATCCGGCTTTGGATGAGGCTACCAAGGGATTCAAGCAGGCGATGACAGATAAACTTGGGGAAGATGTCAGCTTTGATGAACAGAATGCAGCAGGTGATTCTGCAAACTGTTCCACCATTTGTAATACATTTGTATCCAGCGGAAAGAATTTGATTTTTGCCAATGCGACACCGGCACTTGTGGCAGCAACCCAGGCGACAGACTCTATCCCGATTGTGGCAACCTCTATCACAGATTATGCTACCGCACTTGAAATCAGTGACTGGCAGGGTACTACAGGCGTCAATGTAACAGGTACATCTGATTTGGCACCTTTGGCAGAACAGGCCGCTATGATTAAGGAACTGTTCCCGGATACAAAGAAGGTTGGTATTCTTTACTGTTCCGCAGAGGCAAACTCACAGTATCAGTCAAACATTGTAACCAAGGAATTAGAGAAGCTTGGCATTGAGGTTAGTGAGTTTACTTTTGCCGATACCAATGATGTTTCTTCCGTAACCACAAAGGCTTGTGACGAGAGCGACGTTATCTATATTCCTACAGATAACACAGCAGCTTCTTGTACAGAGACCATCAACAGTGTGGCATCTGAAAAGAAGATTCCGATTGTTGCCGGTGAAGAAGGAATTTGTAAGGGATGTGGAGTGGCAACCCTTTCTATCAGCTACTATGACATTGGATACCGTGCAGGAGAGATGGCAGCAGAAATTCTTACCGATGGCAAGGACCCTTCCACTATGGAAATCGAATTTGCATCTGATTTGACAAAGAAGTACAATCCTGACATTTGTGACAAGCTTGGAATCACTGTACCGGATGATTACGAAGCTATAGAAATGGACGAAGAGTAGTTGTTTTTTTAGACCATATCATTTATTATTAATATTGCGTTATTTGCTTACCGGGCACTGTTATTGGCGCCCGGTTAAGTTTATATATACCAAAGGCGCAATATACTTTATGGAGGCATAGATGGATATTACAATGTTGTTTTCCGCAATGCCGGGAAACGTGGCACAGGGAATTATATGGGGAATCATGGCACTGGGTGTGTTCATGACATTTAAGATTTTGAATTTTGCGGATTTGACCGTAGACGGCTCATTTGCCACCGGTGGTGCCGTGGCGGTGGTTTTGATTACCGGAGGATGGTCGGTACCAGCCGCGCTCGCAATGGCTACTATCGCCGGAATTATCGCCGGAGCGGTGACAGGTATTTTACATACGGTTTTGGGTATTCCGGATATTTTGGCGGGGATTTTAACACAGATTGCTCTGTATTCCATCAATTTGAATATTCTTACCGGACGTGCAAATGTGGCAGTCAGTGTTGATAAGTACGATTTGGCGGTGTCACTTCGTTTTGTGCCAAAGACAATTTTGGTAACCATCATTTTTGCTGTTGCTTTGATTGCCTTGATGTATTGGTATTTCGGTACTTCTCAGGGGTGTGCCATTCGTGCTACCGGAAGCAATCCGGCTATGAGTAGTGCACAGGGAATCAACATCAAATTGATGAAGGTTATTACATTGGCACTATCCAATGGTGTGGTTGCACTTTCCGGAGGATTGATGGCCCAGTATCAGGGATTTGCAGATATCAATATGGGACGTGGTGCTATCGTTATCGGACTTGCCGCAGTTATCATTGGTGAGGTTTTGGGACACGCTATTGTTGGAAAGAGAATGAATTTTATCATTCGTATGTTGTTTGTAATTTTTGGCGGAATTGTTTATTATATTGTAATTGGCATTGTGCTCTGGCTTCGTATGCCGACCAATGACTTGAAACTCTTTACTGCAATTATTGTTGCTATCTTCCTGGCAGTGCCGTATCTTCGTGGTCAGGCCAGAAGTTCTTTCAGAAAGGCAGCGAGAAAAGGAGGAAAGAACAATGCTTAAGGTAAATGACATTTATAAGACTTTTAATGCAGGTACAGTCAATGAAAAGCACGCATTAAACGGCGCATCCCTTACCTTGGAGGAGGGAGAGTTTGTAACGGTTATCGGTGGAAACGGTGCTGGAAAGTCTACCTTCTTAAATGCGGTTGCCGGGGTATGGCCGGTGGATGCAGGTTCTATTCTGATTGACGGCGAGGATGTCACAGGACTCAGCGAGTACCGCAGAGCCAAGTATCTGGGACGAGTGTTCCAGGACCCGATGACAGGAACAGCGGCTGATATGGAAATTCAGGAAAATCTGGCGCTGGCAGCCAGACGTGGAAAAAGTCGCGGATTGAGCTGGGGCATCTCAAAGAATGAGAGAGAACAGTACCATGAGATGTTAAAGATTTTGGATTTGGGATTGGAAGACCGTATGACCACAAAGGTAGGTCTTTTGTCCGGTGGTCAGCGTCAGGCGTTGACACTTCTGATGGCGACCTTACAAAAACCAAAAGTATTGCTTTTGGATGAGCACACAGCTGCCTTAGATCCGAAGACGGCAGCCAAGGTATTAGAGACCACAGAACGCATTGTTTCAGAAAATCACTTGACAACCTTGATGGTAACCCACAATATGAGGGATGCCATTGCCCACGGAAATCGTTTGATTATGATGAATGAGGGTAAGATTATTTTGAACATCGCCGGAGAGGAAAAGAAAAAGCTCACCATTGAGCAGCTTCTCCACAAATTTGAAGAGGTATCGGGGACTGAGTTTACCAGCGACAAGGCAATCTTGTCATAAATATACAACTATAAATAGGAGACAAAGAAGGGAGAGAGTTCAAATGAATAACTCAAAAAAAATCCTGTCTGTACTTTTGATTGCTGTTATGGCAATGGGAATGCTTGCAGGCTGTGGATCAAAGAAAGCTGCTGATGATTCAGCAAAGGATGCAAAGGACACATTGGTTATGGCTACCAATGCCACCTTCCCACCTTATGAGTATGTAGAAGGGGATGATTTCAAGGGAATTGATGTGGAAATCGCCGGAGAAATCGCAAAGAAACTGGGCATGAAACTGGATATTCAGGATGTGGAGTTTGACTCCATCATTGCCGGTGTTCAGAGTGGTAAGTATGATATGGGTATGGCAGGAATGACTGTTACCGACGAGAGAAAGCAGAGCGTCGACTTTACAGATTCCTATGCAACCGGTATTCAGGTTATCATCGTGAAAAAGGGAAGCGATATCAAGTCTGTAGATGACCTTTCTGAGGATACCAAGATTGGTGTTCAGCAGGGTACCACCGGTCACATTTATGCATCTGATGATTATGGCGAGGATGCAGTGACACCTTTCAACAAGGGTGCAGATGCTGTTCAGGCATTGCTGTCAGGCAAGATTGACTGTGTTATCATCGACAACGAGCCTGCAAAGGCATATATCGAATCCAATGATGAGTTGGAAATCATTGATACAGAGTATGTCAAAGAGGATTACGCAATCTGCGTATCTAAGGATAACAGCGATTTGCGTGACAAGATTAATACCGCACTTCAGGAATTAAAGGATGACGGAACCATCGACAAGATTGTTTCCAAATACATCCCAGCAGAATAAAGAAAGTGACCAGGTGCTAATCCCCGTGGGGTTAGCACCTATCACTGTTTATATAACATCTATGTCAGATACACGTATGAATAGGTGTTGTAAATTTGTGTTCTATGGATAAAACAAGGGAATCGATGTTCCGAATAGATGATGATATATAAAGATTGGCACCTATTGAGAACATCAGAAAATGAAGAAGTGAGGAATACATATGAGTGAATGGTGGAATAATTTACAATCCCAGTTTGTAATGAATTTTATTGTGGATGATCGCTGGAAACTTTTGATCCAAGGCCTGGGCAATACGCTTTTGATTACGGTATTTGCCCTGCTGATTGGTGTGGTTCTGGGAACCTTTGTGGCTATGGTCCGCTCCACATATGATAAAAACGGGGAGGATATGAAAAAGAGAAATAAGGGCGGTTTTATTGTCCTTAGCATTTTGAATTTTATTTGTAAGATTTATCTTACTGTGATTCGTGGAACCCCGGTAGTTGTTCAATTGATGATTACCTATTTCATTATTTTTGCATCTTCTACCAATGGTATTACCGTGGCAGTCTTTGCTTTTGGTATCAATTCCGGTGCCTATGTGGCAGAGATTATCCGTGGTGGTATTATGTCCATTGACGAAGGTCAGTTTGAGGCAGGTCGCTCTCTGGGATTTAGTTATGCCCAGACAATGATTTATGTGATTATTCCGCAGGTGTTTAAAGCGGTGTTACCTACTTTGTGTAATGAGTTCATTGCCTTGATTAAGGAGACATCTGTAGCCGGTTATGTGGGTATTCGTGATTTGACCAAGTCCGGAGATATTATTCGTGGTCGTACATATTCCCCATATATGCCACTGCTTGCTGTGGCGGCCATTTATCTGGTCCTTGTGATAATCCTGGAAAACCTTTTGGGAAGGGTAGAAAGGAGCTTGCGTAAAAATGAAAGATAATGCAATCATTCAGGTTAATAATTTAAAGAAACATTATAACGATGGTACGTTGAAGGCCTTAGACGGCGTCTCTCTGGAGATTGACAAGGGAGAAGTTGTGGTTATTATCGGACCTAGTGGTAGCGGTAAATCTACACTGCTTCGTTCTTTGAATCTGTTGGAGACACCTACTTCCGGAGAAATTCTGGTGGATGGTGTGGATATTACCGATGCCAGAGTAAATATCAACGAGCATAGACAAAAGATGGGAATGGTGTTCCAGCACTTTAATTTGTTCCAGAATATGACGGTGCTTCGCAATATGACCATTGCCCCTATGAAGCTTGGAGGAAAGTCAAAGGAAGAGGCGGAAAAGAAGGCCATGGAACTTCTTCGTACCGTTGGACTTGAGGACAGAGCGGATGCTTATCCTTCCCAGTTATCCGGTGGACAAAAGCAGAGAATTGCCATTGTTCGTGCCCTTTGTATGGAACCGGAAATCCTTCTTTTTGACGAGCCTACCTCAGCTTTGGACCCGGAGATGGTTGGAGAGGTTTTGGATGTTATGAAATCTTTGGCAAAGGAGGGTATGACCATGGCTGTGGTAACCCATGAGATGGGATTTGCCAGGGAAGTGGCAAACCGTGTAGTATTTATGGATGCCGGATGCATCGTGGAGGAAAACACACCGGAGGAGATTTTTGAGCATCCAAAGAGCGAGAGATTACAAAACTTTTTGGCAAAAGTACTATAAGAAACATAAATTAGACACAGATTGGAGATATGATGACAACAGCACAGATATGTATACTGACAGCGATAGTGGTTTATATGGTGATAATTATCGCCATTGGAGTTGTTTACTCAAAGAGAAACCAAAACGCAGATGACTTTTATTTAGGCGGACGCCAATTGGGACCTCTTGTGACAGCTATGAGTGCAGAAGCATCTGATATGAGTAGTTGGCTTTTGATGGGATTGCCGGGAGTGGCATACATCAGCGGCGTGGCAGACGCGGCATGGACAGCCATCGGGCTTGCCATCGGTACATATTTAAACTGGTTATTTGTGGCAAAGAGATTGCGTCGTTATTCGGTGAAAGCTGGGAATGCTATTACTGTGCCAGAGTTTTTTAAAAACAGATACAGAGACAAGAGCAATCTGCTGGTAGGGATTTCTGCCGTGATTATTTTGGTTTTCTTTATTCCCTATACAGCTAGTGGGTTTGCAGCCTGCGGAAAATTATTTTCCTCATTGTTTGGCTTGCCCTATATGACAGCCATGATTGTCAGTGCCTTTGTCATTGTGTTTTACACAATGCTGGGAGGATTTTTGGCGGCTAGCACCACGGATTTGATACAGAGTATTGTTATGACCATTGCCCTTGTGATTGTGGTGGCCTTTGGGGTACACACAGCCGGTGGCTGGTCCAATGTGGTTGACAATGCAAATGCCGTTGCCGGATATTTAAGCCTTACAAAGGTTGGCAATGTGGTTACCGGAGAGGTTGGAGGCTACAGCCTGATCACTATTGTTTCTACATTGGCCTGGGGTCTGGGATACTTTGGTATGCCCCATATTTTACTTCGGTTTATGGCCATTAAAGATGAAAATAAGATTCCCTTGTCCCGTCGGATTGCTACTATCTGGGTGGTAATTTCTATGACAGTGGCAATTATTATCGGAATTGTTGGGTACGCTATGACAAAGGCGGGAGAAATCGAAGCCTTTACCACATCTTCGGATGCAGAGAAGACGGTGATTGCAGTGGCTCAGTTGATGAGTCAGCACAGCATAGCCTTCGCTTTGATTGCCGGGGTTATTTTGGCAGGAATTTTAGCTTGCACTATGTCCACATCCGATTCCCAGTTGTTGGCGGCATCCTCATCCTTTTCCCAGAATATTCTGGTGGATGTTTTTGGATGTAAGATTAGTGAGAGAGGCAAAGTGGTGGCAGCAAGACTTACTGTCATCGGTATCGCTTTGATTTCTATGTTTATAGCCAGGGATTCTGAGAGTTCTGTATTTGGTATCGTGTCCTTTGCCTGGGCAGGATTCGGAGCCTCCTTTGGACCGGTTATGTTGTTCTCACTTTTTTGGAGAAGAACCAACCGTCAGGGAGCCATCGCCGGTATGTTGGCCGGAGGTGTGATGGTGTTTGTGTGGAAATATCTGGTTCGCCCTATGGGAGGACTTTTGGATATCTATGAACTCCTTCCCGCTTTTTTGGTGGGATGTGTGGTCATACTTCTGGTGAGTCTTTTGACAGAGGCTCCTTCAGAGGAAATATTAAAAGAATTTGATGAGGTTGCGGCAGGAAAGTAAGCCGAACTTTTATTGGAGGATGTAATGAACGAAAATCAAAATGGTCAAAACAACAACAATAACAAAAAACATCAGCCGATTATGCTGTTTATTTTGTTCGCTTTGATTGCGATGTTTATCACAAGTCTTGTGTATAACACCAGCAATTCCAGCTCCAAGGAGGAGGTTACCTACTCCAAGTTTTTGGAGTTGGTGGAGGATGATCAGGTAAAATCGGTTGTCTTTGACGGAGACAAGATTAATTTTAAGCTGGTTAAGGATGCAACTTTTTCTTCCTCATCCCAGCAGACGCAGGCGTTGCTTGAGTATTACAAACAGAGCACGGGACAGAGTCTTGCTATGACTTATTATGCCGCTTATGTAAAGGATGATGACCTGTTGCCGTTGCTGAAGGAACACAATGTAGAGATTGATGGAGAAATTTCTGATTCCACCTCTGTAATTATCTACAATGTATTGAGCTTTGTGATTCCGATTTTGCTCTTATGGTTGCTGTTATCCTTTATGATGCGCCGTATGGGCGGTGGAGCCATGGGCGTGGGAAAATCAAACGCCAAGGTGTATGTGGAGAAAAGTACTGGAGTTACTTTCAAGGATGTAGCAGGCCAGGACGAGGCCAAGGAGTCCTTACAGGAAGTGGTTGATTTCCTTCACAATCCACAGAAATATGCAGCAATTGGTGCAAAGTTACCAAAGGGAGCTCTTTTGGTGGGCCCTCCGGGTACCGGTAAAACTTTGTTGGCAAAGGCGGTTGCAGGAGAGGCGGGAGTACCATTTTTCTCTCTGGCGGGTTCTGACTTTGTGGAGATGTTCGTAGGTGTAGGTGCATCCCGAGTGCGTGACTTATTTAAAGAGGCACAAAAGGCCGCCCCATGTATTATTTTTATTGACGAGATTGATGCCATCGGTAAGAGCCGTGATTCCCGTTATGGTGGGGGCAATGACGAGAGAGAACAGACCTTGAACCAGTTGTTGGCTGAGATGGATGGTTTTGATACATCGAAGGGTCTTTTGATTTTGGCGGCCACCAACCGTCCGGAGGTTCTGGATAAGGCGTTGCTTCGTCCGGGACGATTTGACCGTCGAATTATTGTTGACCGTCCGGATTTAAAGGGTCGTCTGGAGACTTTAAAGGTTCATGCCAAGGATGTGGCTATGGATGAGACGGTAGATTTGGAGGCTATGGCACTTGCCTCTGCAGGTTTGGTAGGTTCTGATTTGGCCAACATTATCAACGAGGCAGCCATTAATGCAGTAAAGCACAACAGACAATGTGTTAATCAGGATGATTTGTTTGAGGCCTTTGAGCTGGTTGCTGTAGGTGGAAAAGAAAAGAAAGACCGGGCCATGAGTGATAAGGAGCGCAAGATTGTGTCTTACCACGAAGTGGGTCATGCTTTGGTTTCCGCTTTGCAGAAAAATACAGAGCCGGTACAAAAGATTACCATTGTTCCCCGTACTATGGGTGCTTTGGGTTATACCTTACAGACACCGGAAGAGGAAAAATTCTTAGAGACAAAGGATGAGTTGATTGCAAAGATTACCACCTTTATGGGCGGTCGTGCAGCAGAGGAATTGGTATTTGAGTCTCCCACCAGTGGGGCATCCAATGATATTGAAAATGCCACAAACATTGCCAGAAGTATGGTTACCCGTTTCGGTATGTCAGACCGCTTTAAGATGATGGGATTGGCATCTGTGGAAAATCAATACCTGGAAGGTCGTGCAGCCATGTCCTGTGCAGAGACCACTGCGGCTGAAGTGGATCAGGAAGTTTTGAACATTATCACTTCCTGCTATGATGAGGCCACCAGACTTTTAAAGGAAAATCGTGAAATTTTGGATCATATTTCGGATTATCTCTACGAGCATGAAACTATTACCGGTAAAGAGTTTATGAAGATATTCCGTGAATTGAAAGGATTAGACGAGTCGGAGGAACAGCAGAATCCGGATGATTTATTCGAGGAAGAATAAATATGAAATCACAATTTTCAATTGAAGAAGAATTAGCAAAACTCCCGGATTCTCCGGGAGTTTATATCATGCATAATGCAAAAGATGCCATCATTTATGTGGGCAAGGCAATCTCTCTGCGTCATAGGGTGCGGCAATATTTTCAGCCCAGTCATGATGAGGGAATCAAGAAAGCCCAGATGGTGAAACAAATTGCATACTTTGAATACATTGTCACCGACTCTGAATTGGAGGCCTTGGTACTGGAGTGTAATCTGATTAAGGAGCATAGGCCAAAGTATAATACCATGCTTCGGGATGACAAAACGTATCCGTATATTAAAGTGACACTGGGAGAGCCATATCCCAGGGTCCTTTTTTCGCGTCAGATAAAAAAGGACAAGTCCAAGTATTTTGGTCCCTTTACCAGTGCGGCGGCGGTGAAGGACACCATAGATTTGATTCAAAAAATTTATCATCTGCGAACCTGCACAAAGAAATTCCCGGACAGCTTTGGCAAGGAGCGTCCATGCCTGAATTATCATATGAAACAGTGTCTGGGAGTTTGTACCGGTAACATTTCTACAGAGGAATATCAAAAGAATGTGGATGGTGCTATGGCATTTTTGAATGGCAATTATCAGCCGGTAATAAAAATGCTGGAGGAGAAAATGCAGGATGCTGCCGGGAAGATGGAGTTTGAGAAGGCGGCGGAGTACAGGAATTTGCTGGGAAGCGTCAATGCTTGTATGCAAAAACAAAAAATTACCAACGCCAATCAGGAGGGAGACAGAGATATTGTTGCTTTGGCACAGAGCGGAGAGGATGCTGTGGTTCAGGTGTTCTTTGTGAGAAAGGGAAAGCTGATTGGCAGGGAGCATTTCTTTATGAATGTACGGCTGGAGGAAGTGGCAGAGGAGATTATCACGGATTTCATCCAGCAGTTTTATGCAGGAACACCGGTGATTCCAAAGGAGATTTTTCTGCAAATGGAGCTTCCGCAGCAGGAGATTCTGGAGCGATGGCTCTCAGAAAAAAAGGGACAGAAGGTGTATTTAAAGTCCCCGCAAAAGGGGATGAACAACAAACTGGTGGAGTTGGCAGAAAAAAATGCAGCTATGGTTTTGGCTCAGGATAAAGAGAGAATCAAGAAGGAAGAGGGGCGCACTATAGGGGCTTTAAAAGAACTGGCCGGACTTTTGCATATGGAAAACCTTAATCGGATGGAGGCCTTTGATATCTCCAATATTAACGGCTTTCAGACTGTGGGGTCTATGGTGGTATTTGAAAAGGGAAAACCTCTTCGCAGTGATTACCGGAAGTTTAAACTGAAAACCATTACCGGACCGGACGATTATGGTTCCATGAGAGAGGTGTTGACCCGAAGATTTTCCCATGGCATTCAGGAGAGGGAAGAGTTAAAGGAAAAAGGCCTAGAAGAACAACTGGGAAGTTTTACCAGATTCCCGGATGTGATTATGATGGATGGTGGTAGGGGACAGGTGAATATCTGTCTTGAGGTATTGCAGGAACTGGGATTGTCCATTCCGGTATGTGGAATGGTAAAAGACGACCACCACCGAACCAGAGGTCTTTATGTGGACAATGTGGAGATACCCATAGATAAAAATTCTGAAGCCTTTCACTTGATTACCAGATTGCAGGATGAGGCTCACCGTTTTGCTATTGAGTATCACAGAAGCCTGCGCTCGAAGGGACAGGTTCACAGCTTTTTGGACGATATCGAAGGCATTGGTCCTGCCAGAAGGAAGGCTTTGATGCGAAAGTATAACAGTGCGGAGGAAATGGGAAGTGCCACTGTGGAAGAATTGGCAGAGATTCCCTCTATGGATTTGCGTTCCGCCCAGTCGGTATATGACTATTTCCATGGTTTGACAAACCGGGGAAATACTTTAAAATGAGTAATAGATTTAGTATGATGGGAGGTTGCTATGGAGACAATAGGAGCAAAGTTATCTGACATTGCAAAAAAATTGCAGTTGATTAATTACACAGAGAGTTTGAACTTGGAGGAGCGTCTGGTACACGTTGCCGATGTCAACAGACCGGCATTGCAGTTGAATGGATTTTACGAGCATTTTGAGGTAAATCGAATTCAGCTCATAGGAATGGTGGAACAGGCATATTTAAATAGTAAGACTCCTGAAAAACGAAGAGAAATCTACGACAAACTACTCAGCTATGACATTCCGTGTCTGATTTATTGTCGAGGATTTGTGCCGGAGGAGTCTATGGTGGAAATCGCCTTGGAGAGAAAAATTCCACTTTTGGGAACAGACCGAGGAACCTCCGAATTTATGTCTGAGTTGATTATTGAACTGAACACGATGTTGGCTCCCACAACCACCATTCATGGGGTTTTGGTAGATGTTTACGGTGAGGGACTTCTGATTACGGGAGAGAGCGGTATCGGTAAAAGTGAGGCGGCTTTGGAACTGATTAAACGTGGACATCGTCTGGTGGCAGATGATGTGGTAGAAATCAGAAAAACCAATGCCCATACCCTGATGGGAAAGGCACCGAAGGTTACCAAGTATCTCATTGAGCTTCGAGGTATCGGTGTCATCGATGTAAAGAGTCTGTTTGGTGTGGAATGTGTAAAGGAAGTCCAAAAGATTGACTTTGTGATTAAGCTGGAAGATTGGAAAAAGGAAAACAATTATGACCGCCTGGGTATGACAGATGAGTATATGGATATTCTGGGTATTAATGTGACCTGCCATTCCCTGCCTATTCGTCCGGGTCGAAATCTGGCGGTTATCTGTGAGACAGCTGCTGTCAACCACAGACAGAAGAAGATGGGTTACAATGCAGCCCAGGAACTTTATCGCCGTGTGCAGGAAAATATTAGTCACGGAAGCGTGGATTAATTTTTAAATTATATATAGGGAGATGTTGATTATGGAAAGAAAAAATGCCTGGGAAAAATACCAGGATGAAAGTGGAAAAAAGAAGGTCTTTGACTTCGCAGAGGAGTACCGTCAGTTTCTGTCAGAGAACAAAACTGAGCGGGAGTGCTGCAGCTATTTTGAACAGAAGGCAAAGGACCACGGATTTCAGAATATAGAGGATCTGATTTCAGAGGGCAAGACTTTAAAGCCGGGAGATAAAGTTTATCTGGTGGACAAGAAAAAACAGATGGCCAGCTTTGTAATCGGAAAGAAACCAATCTCAGAAGGAATGAGAATTTTGGGAGCCCATATGGACTCTCCTCGTATCGATTTGAAGCAGAATCCACTGTACGAAGATACCGATATGGCTCTTTTTGATACTCATTATTACGGCGGTGTCAAGAAGTACCAGTGGGTAGCGCTTCCTCTGGCACTTCATGGTGTGGTAGTGAAAAAAGACGGCACTGTGGTTGATGTAAATATCGGAGAAAAGGAATCGGACCCTGTTTTTGGTATCAGTGATTTGCTGATTCATCTTGCCGGAGAGCAGATGGAGAAAAAGGCTTCAAAGGTAATTGACGGAGAAGATTTAAATGTTCTCATCGGAAGTATTCCGGTGGAAAATAAGGAGGAAAAAGAACGGGTAAAGGCTAACGTTCTTTCTATTATAAAAGAGCAGTACCAGATTGAGGAGGAGGATTTCCTCTCTGCTGAAATCGAAGTAGTGCCGGCTGGCGCTGCCAGAGATTATGGATTCGACCGCTCTATGATTATGGGTTATGGTCATGATGACAGAGTATGCTCTTATCCATCTTTTGAGGCTATGCTGGCAGTGGATGTACCGGAATACACCAGTGCATGTCTGTTGGTGGATAAAGAGGAAATTGGTTCCGTGGGAGCCACCGGTATGCACTCCAGATTTTTCGAGAATACAGTGGCAGAACTTTTGGCATTGACCGGTGAAGAGGTATCCTTGAAGCTTAGAAGAGCCCTTAAGAATTCCAAGGCCCTTTCTTCTGACGTAAGTGCGGCTTTTGATCCAAACTATCCATCTGTTTCTGAAAAGAAAAATTCTGCATATTTTGGCAGAGGTATGGTGTTTAACAAGTACACCGGTTCAAGAGGAAAGAGCGGTTCAAACGACGCAGGGGCAGAATATGTAGGCTGGTTGCGTCAGGTAATGGATGAGAGTAATGTTTATTTCCAGACGTCAGAGCTGGGAAAAGTAGATGCAGGCGGTGGCGGAACCATTGCTTATATCCTGGGCAATCTGGATATGGAAGTGATTGACAGCGGAGTGGCTGTTTTAAATATGCATGCTCCTTGGGAGATTATCAGTAAGGTAGATTTGTATGAGGCATACTTGGGATATGTTGCCTTTTTAAATAAGTAAAATAAGGAGAATTCTATGAATTGGAAGGAGCAGTTGGAAAGTAATTTTTCTGACTTACAATTTCAGTGGGATGAACCTATGGCGAAGCATACCACCTTTCGTATCGGAGGAAATGCAGATGGTTATGTGGAACCCACGGTGGCAAGAGCCTGTGATTTAATGAACTATTGTCAAATGGCGGACATTCCTGTGACCGTTTTGGGTAACGGAAGCAATGTGCTGGTCGCCGATGAGGGAATCGAAGGATTGGTGATTTCTTTTGGAAAAGCAGCAGCTCAGATAAAGATAGAGGGAAATCGGATTTTTGCTGAGGCAGGAGCTCTTTTATCTCAGGTGGCTCATGCAGCGGCAAAGAATGAACTCACCGGTCTGGAGTTTGCGGCGGGAATTCCCGGAAGCATAGGCGGAGCTCTGATGATGAACGCAGGAGCTTATGGAGGAGAAATGAAAGATGTTGTGGTTTCTCTTCAGGTTCTTTTGGAAGACGGAGGAATTCAGCTTTGGAGTCTTGAGGATGCAGACCTGTCTTATCGACACAGTCATATGATGGAGGTGGGAGCCACCGTCTTGGCTGTAGAGATGGAATTGAAGCCCGGCAACAAAGAGGAAATCTATTCTGCTATGGAAGATTTCAGAACCAGACGTATGGAGAAACAACCTTTGGAATTTCCTAGCGCCGGTAGTACCTTTAAGAGACCGGAGGGGTATTTTGCAGGAAAACTGATTATGGATGCAGGTCTGGCAGGCTTTCATATCGGCGACGCCCAGGTGTCAGAAAAGCACTGTGGATTTGTGATTAACAAAGGAGGTGCCACTGCCACTCAGGTGCGACAGCTCATCCGGGAAGTGTCAGAGATAGTGATGCAAAAGAATGGAGTTAGGTTGGAACCGGAGGTACGATTCCTTGGCAGATTTCAGGAGGAAAAATGAAGTTATTAATTCTAACAGGTATGTCAGGTGCAGGAAAAAGCACAGCTTTCAAAATGCTTGAGGATATTGGCTATAATTGTGTAGACAATTTGCCAATTCCATTGCTGAAAAGTATGGTGGATTTGGCAGACCAGCCGGGAGTGGAAGAGCAGAAGGTTGTGGTTGGAATCGATATCCGAAGCGGAGAAAACTTAAAATTTTTGCAGGAAATTTTAGTGGAACTTCGCAACGACGGCAAAAAATTTAACATTCTATTCCTGGACGCAGAGGATGATGTGCTGATTAAACGATATAAGGAGACCAGAAGGAATCATCCCCTTTCCGGTACAGAGAGAATTCAGGCGGGAATCACAAAAGAGCGGGGAGCCATCCAGTTCTTAAAGGAACAGGCAGATTATATTATCGATACTTCCCATCTTTTGACCAGGGAACTAAAAATGGAATTACAAAAGATATTTGTGTCAGAGGAAGATTTTAAAAATCTTTTTGTCACTGTCATGTCTTTTGGATTCAAGTATGGGATTCCCTCAGATGCGGATTTGGTGTTTGATGTGAGATTTTTGCCGAATCCTTATTATGTTGCGGAGTTGCGACCAAAGACAGGGAATGATGTGGAGATTCAGAATTTTGTTTTGGCACACAAAGAGGCCCATGAATTTTTGGACAAGTTGCAGGATATGATTCAGTTTTTGATTCCAAACTACATTAAGGAAGGAAAGAATCAGCTGGTGATTGCCATTGGCTGTACCGGGGGAAAGCATCGCTCGGTGACTCTGGCAAATCAGTTGTACCAGAGATTGTCTTCTGATGATTCCATCGGAATAAAAATAGAACACAGAGATATTACCAAGGATGCACAACGAGGAAAATAGGAGGATGTTATGTCGTTTTCCAGAGAAGTAAAAAACGAGTTGGCAGAGCATGTGGATAAAGCCAGACATTGCCAGCTGGCGGAACTTGCGGCAATCATCAGCCATGAGGCCAGGGTGTGTGTCCGGGATGGGGAGACCCGGTTGGAATTCCAGTCGGACAATCCTTTGACACAAAAAAAATACTTTACTTTATTAGCTAAAACAACTACTATAGATAGCAATGAGTTAGACTTAGGGCAGGCAGACGCAAAAGAGGTTTTGACCACGGTGAAAATGTGGAAAGGGCAGAATGCGGACCAACCACTTTGTATGGATGTGGTGGATGGATTGCTTTTACAGCAGACCTGTTGTAAGCGTGCATACATAAGAGGCGCTTTTTTGGCAGCCGGGTCCATCAGTGACCCAAACAAAAGTTATCACTTCGAGATAGTCTGTCGTACCCAGGAGCAGGGAGAGCAGCTCCAACAGGTGATGATGGATTTCGGAGTGGATGCCAAGATTGTAGAGCGAAAGAAACATTATGTGGTCTACTTAAAAGAGGGCGCCCAGATTGTTGATATGTTAAATGTTATGGGGGCCCATGTGGCTTTGATGAACCTGGAAAATGTTCGGATTCTCAAAGAAATGAGAAATTCAGTCAACCGCAAGGTAAATTGTGAGACCGCCAACATTTCCAAGACGGTAAACGCCGCTGTAAGGCAGGTAGAAGACATACAGTTGATTGTGGAAAAACAGGGGATGTCATCTTTGCCGGAAAATTTACAGGAGATTGCCCGGGTACGGATGGAAAATCCGGATATGCCCTTAAAAGAACTTGGTGCATTATTGACACCGCCAATCGGAAAGTCGGGAGTGAATCATCGCCTGCGACGGATTGGTGAGATTGCAGATAGACTCAGGGTTTAGGAGGAAGATTTAATTATGAGAAAAAGTGTAACAGTGAAAATGTCAGACAGTATGGAGGCAACACCAATTGCTCATTTAGTACAATTGGCAAATCAGTTCAACAGCCAGATTTATTTTGAGATGGATACCAAAAAGGTAAATGCCAAAAGTATTATGGGAATGATGAGTCTGGTGCTTGGTTCCGGTATGGAAGTGACCATAGATGCAGAGGGCGACGATGAGGCAAAAGCTGTCGAGGAGATGGAAAAGTTTTTGACGGAGTAAATGTCTATGAAAAAAAGACTGTTATTTATTTTTAATCCCAGATCCGGTAAGGGAAAGATAAAGGAAAATCTGGCAGATATTCTGGATATTATGGTGAAAGCAGGATATGAGGTTACGGTTCACACCACCCAGTCCCAGGGAGATGCCACCAGAAAGGCCAGAGAGGAAGCGGCCAATTATGACAGAATTGTCTGTAGCGGTGGAGACGGCACCTTGGATGAGGTGGTTACCGGTGTAATGTCCTCAGGATATGATGTATCTGTCGGATACATACCGGCAGGAAGCACCAACGATTTTGGAAATTCCCTGGGAATCGATAAAAATATGGTTCACGCTGCTGATATTGCGGCAAATGGGAAGCCTTTTGCCTGTGATGTGGGAAAGTTCAATCAGGATTATTTTGTATATGTTGCAGCTTTTGGTCTGTTTACGGAGGTTTCCTACCAGACCAGCCAGGATTTAAAAAATATGCTGGGGCATGCCGCATACATTCTTGAGGGAATCAAGCAAATCTGGGATATTCCATCCTACCATATGCAGGTGGAATATGACGGCAATGTACTCTATGATGAATTTATCTATGGTATGGTAACAAATTCCATGTCGGTAGGTGGATTTAAAGGAATTATTCCGGGCAATATAGGACTTAATGATGGTGTGTTTGAGGTCACCTTGGTGAAGTCACCAAAGAATCCCATTGAACTCAATGATATTTTGGGTTACCTTACAGGACTTATCAAGGACTCTGATATGGTATACTCTTTCCAGACCAGCCAGATACGACTTACCAGTTCGGAAAAAGTGTCATGGACGTTGGATGGAGAATATGGCGGTGACCATACCCAGGTTACTGTGGAAGACCACCACAAGGCGTTGGAAATTATTGTTGAATAGAGCGTTATTTTGAGATATAATGACTCTTGGAAAAAAAATTATCATTATTATAAGAATGGAGGAATCTCTATGTTAGTATCTGCAAAAGAGATGTTGGACAAGGCAAAAGCTGGACATTACGCAGTTGGTCAGTTCAATATCAATAACTTGGAATGGACAAAGGCAATTTTATTGACAGCACAGGAGTGCAATTCACCGGTTATTCTTGGTGTATCTGAAGGTGCTGGAAAGTATATGACAGGATATAAGACTGTGGCAGCTATGGTTAAGGCAATGATTGAAGAATTGGGAATCACAGTTCCTGTTGCATTGCACTTGGATCACGGTAGCTATGACGGATGTTTGAAGTGTGTAGAGGCTGGTTTCTCTTCTATCATGTTTGATGGTTCTCATTACGCAATCGATGAAAATGTTGCAAAGACAAAAGAGTTGGTTGCACTTGCTCACAGCAAGGGAATGTCAATCGAGGCAGAAGTTGGTTCTATCGGTGGAGAAGAAGACGGTGTTATCGGTGCAGGCGAGTGTGCAGATCCTAAGGAATGCAAAGCTATCGCTGACCTTGGTGTTGATATGCTTGCAGCGGGTATCGGTAATATTCATGGAAAATACCCTGCAAACTGGGCTGGTCTTAGCTTTGAGACATTGGATGCAATCCAGCAGTTGACAGGTGAGATGCCATTGGTATTGCACGGTGGTACAGGTATCCCAGAGGATATGATTAAAAAGGCAATCTCTCTCGGAGTTGCAAAGATTAATGTAAATACAGAGTGCCAGTTATCATTTGCAGCAGCAACCAGAGAATATATTGAAGCAGGCAAGGATTTAGAGGGCAAGGGATTTGACCCAAGAAAGCTTTTGGCTCCTGGTACAGAGGCTATCAAGGCAACTGTAAAAGAGAAGATGGAATTATTCGGTTCTATCAACAGAGCTTAATTTTTGAATGATTATAAGGTGTTCCGCAGAAAATCACGGGGCACCTTTCATTTTATATATACATATTGAAAGGACAGAGTATGAAAGAAGAGATTTTCAATGTTGCAGATATTTTTGGAGAAAATGTTTTCAATGACACAGTGATGAGAGAACGTTTACCAAAGAAAACATACCAAAAGATGGTGGAGGTTATCAGCCAGGGTAGAGAGTTGGATTTGGAAACGGCAGACGTGGTGGCACATGAGATGAAAGAATGGGCCATCGAGAAGGGGGCTACCCATTATAGCCACTGGTTCCAGCCTCTTACCGGTGTGACTGCAGAAAAGCATGATTCCTTTATCTCTGCACCTATGTCTAACGGCAAGGTTTTGATGAGCTTTTCCGGTAAGGAATTGATAAAAGGTGAACCGGATGCTTCCTCATTTCCTTCCGGCGGGTTGCGTGCTACTTTTGAGGCCAGAGGATATACTGCATGGGATTGTACTTCTCCCGCATTTATAAGACAGGATGCTGCCGGGGCAACCCTTTGTATTCCTACAGCTTTTTGTTCCTATACAGGAGAGGCTTTGGATCAGAAGACACCTTTGTTGCGTTCTATGGAGGCAATCAGCGAGCAATCCATTCGTTTGCTTCGTCTGTTTGGCAATGAGACATCCAAGAGAGTTGTGCCGTCCGTGGGAGCAGAGCAGGAGTATTTTATTGTTGATAGAGAAAAATATCTTCAGAGAAAAGATTTGATTTATACAGGAAGAACCTTGTTTGGAGCTATGCCTCCAAAGGGTCAGGAGATGGATGACCACTACTTTGGTGCGATTCGTGAGCGTATTGCAGCTTATATGAAGGATGTCAATATTGAACTGTGGAAACTGGGAGTTTCTGCCAAGACTCAGCACAATGAAGTGGCTCCAGCTCAGCACGAGCTGGCACCGATTTATGCGGAGGCCAATGTGGCTGTAGATCACAACCAGTTAATTATGGAGACTTTGAAAAAGGTGGCAGGAAGACATGGATTGCAGTGTCTTCTTCACGAAAAACCTTTTGCCGGAGTCAATGGTTCCGGTAAACATAACAACTGGTCGCTGGTTACAGACGACGGCATCAATCTTTTGGATCCAGGAAAAACACCTCATGAGAATATTCAGTTCTTATTAGTCTTGGGATGTGTGCTGAGAGCAGTAGATGAGCATGCAGATTTGCTTCGTGAATCCGCAGCGGATGTGGGAAATGATCACCGTTTGGGAGCGGATGAGGCACCACCGGCAATTATTTCTGTTTTCTTAGGTGAGCAGTTGGAAGATGTGGTGAAACAGTTGGTAGATACCGGCTCAGCAACCCGTTCCATTCGAGGAGAGCGTCTGGAGACCGGTGTTAAGACCCTTCCTGACTTTATGAAGGATGCCACAGACAGAAACCGTACCTCACCATTTGCATTTACAGGAAACAAGTTTGAGTTCCGTATGGTAGGTTCTCAGGATTCCGTCGGAGAGCCAAACATTGTATTGAACACCATTGTGGCAGAGGCCTTTGCAGATGCCTGCGATGAGCTGGAAAAAGCAGATGACTTTGAGATGGCGGTTCACGATATGATTAAGAGACTCATGAGAGATCATGAGAGAATCATCTTCAATGGCAATGGCTACTCAGAGGAGTGGGTAAAAGAGGCAGAAAGACGTGGTCTTCCAAACATCAAGACAATGTTGGATGCCATTCCGGCTCTTACTACAGACAAGGCTGTAAAGCTTTTTGAGAAGTTTGGGGTATTTACTCAGGCAGAGTTGGAATCCCGTGCAGAAATCGAATATGAGCAGTATGCAAAGGAAATCAACATTGAGGCTAAGACTATGATTGATATCGCCGGCAAGCATATCATTCCTGCAGTGATTAAATATGCCACTGAGCTTGGTAATTCCATTAACACCATCAGAAGCGCCTGTGACGCGGATGTGAGCGTTCAGACAGAGATTCTCTTGGAAGTATCCGATTTATTGGCAGATACCAAAAAGAGTCTGGCTGACTTGCAGGATGCTGTAGAACAGGGTATCAAGATTAAGGATGATAATCACAAACGGGCTATTTACTATCGTGATGTGGTTGTGACAGCTATGGAGGAATTGAGAGCTCCTGTAGACAAGTTGGAAATGCTGGTAGACAAAGAAGCGTGGCCAATGCCATCTTATGGAGATTTGATTTTCGAGGTATAGTATAAAGGATATATACATGAGATGAACCATGGGATTGTATGTTATTAAGAGAAAAAGAAAAACGCTTAGACAGAAAAGTCTAAGCGTTTTTTATTATTATGGTTCATTTTTATTTGACCAGCGCCTAATCATTGTTGATTAGGGTAGCAGACCCTAACGATAGGTATCGGGAAAGCTGACATTTCCCATATTTGGAATATTTAATGTGCTTTGTGGTTCTGCCGGAGGAGTATCTTCCTTGGAGGAATTGTCTCCCGAAGCATCTCCACCGGAGATGTCTCCGTTGGCAGATGGTTTTTTCTTGTCCTCTTCTTTGTCTTTGCTTGTATCCTTGGTGTGAAGTGTACATTTGGTGTTCAAAGCCTCTTCTGTAATCAGATATGGCTCGTCTTCTGTACCGGCACTTCCACCGATGATGCGAACAGATGGTACCTTGGTAGGACAGAACTCTGTGGCAATCTGATTGCTTTCTGCACAGGTCTCCACCAGTACATGGTGATCACAGGTCTCTGTTGGAACAGAATCTTTGTCAAAGTATTCTGTGTAAACCATAGAGCCTCTCGGATCCTGGTCACAAACCCCTTCAACAGCCAATTTCCCTGATTTTTTACATACCGTTGCGGTGACAATGCCGGATGGTTGGTCAAAATTCTTTGTGGCTAATCCTTCATGGATTCTTGCCATTACTGCGTGCCAGATTAGTTTGGAATATGCAGTATAGGTCTGCTCCGTATCATCATCATATCCACCCCATACAGCTGCGGTGTAATAAGGGGTATATCCGGCAAACACGGTATCACGGTTTTTAGTGGTAGTTCCTGTTTTACCTGCGGTAGGCATATTAGGAAGTCCTGCACCGCCACCGGTTCCGGAAGTGATAACATCCTGCATAGCGTTGGTAAGAAGCCATGCGGTGGTGTCCTTTAACACTTCTTTGGAGGTGTTTTGTGTATTGTCTAAGATTACATCTCCCTGATTGTCCAATACTTCCGTGTAGAAGACTGGCTTGTTATAATCGCCATGGTTGGCAATGGTTGCATAGGCAGCGGTAAGCTCCAGGTCGGTAACACCGTTGGTTAATCCACCGAGACATAATGTCTGATTGTTATCTCCCGGCTCCAGAGTGGAAATGCCAAGAGCCTGGGCATATTCGAAGCCAAGACCGGTTCCAATCTGCGTCAGATTTTTTACGGTAACCACGTTCATAGAACTGATGATGGCATCACGGATGGTGGTAAAACCACGGTAACGGTTATCATAGTTGTGAAGTGGTGTTCCGTTGGCGTAACTGGTTGGAGCATCGTCCTGCACGGTGGCAAGAGTAAGACCACCGGCATCTAAAGCGGCTGCATAACATCCGATAATCTTGAAACAAGAACCGGGCTGTCTGGTAATGCTGGTAGCACGGTTTAAGGTTTTGCTGGCGTTCTTTTCACCACGGCCGCCTACCAGGGCAACGACCTTTCCGGTGGACTGGTCCATTACGGAAATGGCTGCCTGAGGCTGTAAGGTGTAAGTGATGCTTTCACCACCTTCAGCAATGGTGTCGCCCTTTTCCATGATTTCTTTCTTGTATGCCTCAATGGCTTCTTTACATTCTTCCTCAGAAGCAAAGTTAATGTCGTAATTCGGATTCTGGGCCTGATAGTAGGTCAGCATGGTCTGCTCACTGTAGTTCTCATAAGAGCCATCGGCTTTGGTTACGGTCAGGCGGTAGGAGAAGGAGTGAAGCACATGATCTGAGTAGTTAGCATTATTGTTTACTTCTTCCTCGCAAATCTTTTGGATATTGGAATCCTGAGTGGATTTAATGGTTAGTCCGCCGCTGTAGAGCAATTTGTATGCCTGGGATTCGGTATATCCTTTTTCCTCAATCAGGTCATTGTATACCTGGTCAGTCAGAGCATCCACAAAATAAGAGGTGCTGGCATTGGATTGATTTTCCGCATTTGCCACCTGAATACGGTCATATACTTTGTCATCTAAAGCGGTATTGTATTCTTTCTCTGTGATGTATCCCAGTTCCAACATTTTGTCCAATACTTTTTTCCGGCGCTTTGCATTCTGATCCGGGTTGGAAATCGGATTGTACTTGGATGGGTTTTGGGTAATGCCGGCAATGGTGGCACTCTCAGAGAGGGTCAGCTCAGAGACGGATTTGTTGAAGTAACGCTCAGAGGCTGCCTCCACACCCAAGGTATTTTGACCAAGGTTGATGGTGTTTAAGTAGTTCTCCAAAATGGTATTTTTATCTTCTACTTTTTCCAGCTGTACAGCTAAGTACTGCTCCTGAATCTTACGTTCCAAACGGTCTGAGAAAGAGTTCTCAGAAGTCCATGTGGTGAAGTAGTTGTTTTTTAGCAACTGTTGGGTAATGGTACTGGCACCCTGAGAAAAATCTCCGCCGCTGATAATACCAGTAAAGGCTGCACGGACAATACCTCGCATATCAATACCGTTGTGTTTGTAGAAACGTTCATCCTCAATGGCTACAAAGGCATGCTGTAAATCCTTTGGTATGTCAGTGATAGGCACATAGGAACGGTTGGACCCTGATGCGGCCAGAGTCTCAATTTCATTTCCGTCGGCATCCAACACGGTGGTGGAAAAGCCCTCCGGTGAAATATTGACCTCAGAGATATCCGGGCATTGCTTTATCAGTTTGACTGCATAGATACCTCCACCTACAGCACCTGCAATAACCAGTACGAGAATGCAGATAAGGGCCGTTTTAAAAAAGGTCACTGCAAATTTCTTTTTATTTTTGGCACGCCCTTTTGAAAGCTTATCGCTTTTCTTTTTGGCGCTTTTTTTGCCATAGTTCATAATGATCTCCTTTTCTGGGAACCTAAAAATCAGGTGCCCGTTTATTTCAGAAATTATAACAAATCTACTTTATTATACCAAAAAGATTATATATAATAAAGGAAAATATAGAGTAGGTAATGATATGAAAAAAGTAGTTTACACTGGCGGAAGCGGTGAGATTGTTGAAAAAAAATCCCGCTTTATAGCCACAATAAAACCGGTGACTTCGGAGCAGGAAGCCCTGGATTTTATCGGAGCCAAGAAAAAGGAATACTGGGACGCCAGGCATAACTGTTATGCTTACATTATTGGTAAAAATCAGGAACTTATGCGGTGCTCGGATGATGGTGAACCTGCCCAGACAGCAGGGCGTCCAATGCTGGATGTTTTAATAAAAGAAGAAATCTACAATGTGGTCGTGGTGGTCACCAGATATTTCGGCGGAGTTTTGCTGGGGACCGGAGGATTGGTTCGGGCATATCAGGGAGCGGTTAAGGCCGGACTTGAAAACTGTGTACTGTTGGAGGAGAGCGAGGGATATCCTCTCACCATCACTACAGATTACAACGGCTATGGCAAGATAGAATATTTGCTGAGAGAAAGGGATATTGTGATTCAGAACACCGAGTTCGGACAGGATGTTCAAATATCGGTGACGGTTACCGCAGATGACAGAGAGGATTTAACCAAAGAAATTGCGGATAAAACCAGCGGAGATGCTGAGCTTTTATGGGGGGATTTCGTGAGTTTTGGCAGAAATGGAAAAGAAATCATTATTTTTGAAAAAAACACTTGATTTTTGTTTTCGCTTTCTATATAATGTCTATTGTTGAGTCGCTGAGACACGACAATAAATATTGGCCCATCGCCAAATGGTAAGGCAACGGACTCTGACTCCGTCATTTCAAGGTTCGAATCCTTGTGGGCCAGCTTCAAGCAATCACTTCGGTGGTTGCTTTTTTTGTGCCATAAGGGACGGATACCAGTGGCCCCAAGGTCTGGCACTAGTGGCTCTAAGGTCTGTCCCCAATGGACTGGTAGAACTGTATGAGTGCAGGCTTTTCGGCCGGGCTTTACCACCTGGGCCGGGGGACCTGTTTTTTATTATGTCGAAATCTTTACGTATCTCTAAAATACAGATTTTGTTTTCCTTATTAAAACTGTCTTTTCAAGATTCGACAATCGCTGGGATGATGTTCGTCGGTGCCTAAATATCTGTCACCGACGTACACATCCTTAGCGAAAAGTCGAAGCCGTGAAAGAGACAGTTTATTTCAAACAAAATCTGTATTTAGAGATACTGTAAATCTTCTCCAAATAATAAAAAAGCGGGTTTCCCCCGGGTCTAGACAGCAAATCCCAGCCGAAGCCTGCACTCATACAGTTCTACCAGTCCATTGGGGACAGACCTTAGAGCTACTAGTGCCAGACCTTGGGGCCACTGGTATCCGTCCCTTATGGCTCTTCCTTTTATGTATGAAATAAGATACAATATAAGAAGTGTAACATCAGAAAAAGCAGCTTTTACAAGAGGGGTTATTTATGAATTATGTTTTTTCGGGCATTATGTTGACAAACGCAGTGTTGGCGGCATATTGGGGAATCAAATCGCTATTTTATAAGGATAGGGTTTTTAGAATTAAAATCGACATTTTTTTGGTGGGGATGTC
>JALELK010000024.1 GCA_022768745.1 Lachnospiraceae bacterium | reverse complement strand
GGTCCGCAGGCAATGGCTGCAATGGCTACCGGAATCATATTAAATGTAATGGCCAGGGGTCCGATGTTAAGATAACCCAAAGGGGTATAAGACATTAAGATCAGGACTGCAATCATAAGTCCAAGAATAGTAATTTGCTTTGTTGATAGTTTCTTTGTTTTCATTTTGTTCCTCCTTGTTCCTGTCCCTATACAGGGTACATTACGGTGTTGAACGATTCTCCTATTTTCTTTGTTGTTTGAGAATCTCCGTCAATAGTTCCATAGCAGCCTGTTTTTTACTCATAAGTTCTAACTCCCGCTGCCCGTTTTGGGTAATCAGTGTCAAAATATTGGTGTCTCCGGCAAAACCTGCTCCCTCCTGACGAAGGCTGTTTGCCGCAATCATATCCAGATTCTTTTTCTCCAATTTTGCCCTGGAATTACCCAGTACGTTTTCCGTTTCCATGGAAAATCCACATAGGAATTGTCCACTGGTTTTGCGCTGTCCCAAATAGGACAAAATATCCGTTGTGCGCTCCAAAGACAAACTCATTGCATCCTCTGACTTTTTCATCTTTTGGTCCGCCACAGTGGCCGGTCGATAATCTGCCACTGCTGCCGCCTTGATGATGATATCCTGCTTTTCAGCTCTCTCCGTCACCTGTTGAAACATCTCCTGAGCAGAAGTCACCGGCACAAAGTCCACAAACATTGGTGGCTGTAATGCTGTCGGTCCGCTGACTAAGGTAACATTTGCACCTCGAAGCATCGCCATCTCTGCGATGGCGTATCCCATTTTTCCTGAGGAATGATTGGTGATGTATCGCACTGGGTCGATGGCCTCCTGGGTAGGCCCCGCCGTAACGAGTACACGTTTGCCAAGCATATCTTTTTCACAGCAACACTCTCGCAAAATATAGGAAAGCAATACTTCCGGTTCCGGCATTTTACCGGCTCCAGTATCTCCGCACGCAAGGTAACCACTGGTCGGTTGAATCACCTCATACTGATAGTGCTCCAGTTTTGCAAGATTGTCCTGCACAACGGGATTTTCAAACATGTTGGTGTTCATAGCCGGTGAAATAAATTTTTTGCACTTGCATGCCATAACTGTTGTGGTCAGCATATCATCTGCCAGACCATTTGCCAGTTTACCGATTACATTTGCGGTAGCCGGAGCAATCATAACCACATCTGCCAACTTTGCCAGAGAAACATGCTCCACGGAAAACTGAAAATTGCGGTCAAAGGTATCCACAAGACATTTGTTTCCGATGAGGGTTTCAAAAGTGATTGGGTTTATGAAATTGGTGGCATTTTTCGTCATCAAAACATGAACATCTGCCTCCAATTTCTTTAATGCACTGGCAAGTGACGCAATCTTGTACGCCGCAATGCTACCGGTCACTCCTAAAACAATTGTTTTTCCTTTTAAAGTAAGTTCTGTCATTGCATCCCACTCCTGACAAATTTTTAACAACATTACCAGTATATAGAATTTTTGGATGTTGCACAATAGTTATCTGGGTAAAAACTCATCCACAGAGATATTTTGCTTTCCCCCAGACAGATATGGTATGATAGACCTATGAATAAGCATAAGAAAATCTGCGGCGTGATTGCCATTATCCTTGTCATAATGGCGGTAATTTTCCACGCACAAATAAGAGATTGTACCAAACAAATCATCAATAAAATACACCCCGGAGAAGACACCACTCAAAATGAGCCCTTTGCCGGAATATCTTTACAACAATTTCAATACAATTGTATGATTGCAAACGGCGAAATCTTAGCCTATGCCCCGGAATTTTCTGAGGAAGATGTATATACCTTTCTCCAGGGACCAAAGGCTTGGGGAAATGGCGTTCCCTGGTCCGGGGAATGGTGCTTAGAATACGCAAAAGGCCAATACTTTGGCTCCTTCGGATGCGGATTCTGCTGTATCGCCAATCTGTACAGCACCTTTTCCGACTATGAGTGCTCTCCTCTGGATGTGTACAAATACGCCAGAGAAGTAACCGGCTATGTTCCAACAAAAGCCTCTGCCGCCATTGACTGGGGTAATATGAAACTTCTGCTTCAAAAAATGGGATTTCAATGTGATGTATATTACAAACCGGATTCCTATGAAGAATTTCAAAACCAAATCAAGAATTGCAAGTCTGCCATTGTTTTGGTTTGCAGTGCCAATGATGATACTTTTTGGAAAAACATTCCCGGACACTATGTAACCATATCCCTATACGATGAAATCAACGACGATGTCTTTTTAGGGGAACCGGGCTCTCCCACCAAAAACCGTACCAGAGTTCCGCTAAAATATGTCTACGATGCCCTAAAAACCACCAGCAAATTTCAATATCTGATGGTGGATAGTTACTCTCAAGAGGACAACCAATGGAAACATGATGGCATTGATGACCAATGGAATCGACCGTAAAATCTTTTTCAAAAATAGAAAGGAGTATGCCTATGCGAATCTTTCATTCTACGAAAAACGCCTTGGAAAAGGAGTTGGAAAAACTGTACAAAGAGGAAGCCAGATACCGTTCTCAGACCCAGAACAGACATCCTTGGGTGTGGGGCAAAAAACTGGAAGAAAAAATTCCTCAAAAGGCTCGTAATGGCATTCATAAGGGTTTTCAAATTGCCTTTGAACTCACCTTTGAAAAGGGGAATTTTATTATCGAAAAGACGTACAACAAAGAAACCAGAGAAAAGGATTTTAAAATTTTAGATTATGCAGTGAATGTCAAAGGTGGACATCGTCCGCTGTCTGCTTTAAACAAAGAATCCCAACTGAGTCATGCCGCAAACATTGCCGTCACTTCCGCAACAGGCATCGGCCTTGGTGTGCTGGGCATTGGTTTGCCGGACATTGTACTCTGGGTGGGCATGCTGCTCCGAGGAGTCTATGAAACTGCTCTGGGATATGGCTTTGACTATGAATCTCCGGAAGAAAAATACTTTATTCTAAAACTTTTGGAAACCTCAATGCTGACCGGAAAGAACTGGGCCAAGGCAAATCGGGAAATCGACAATGCCATTTCCAAGGAAACACTTATCGTTCCGGATTCACAGACATTGTCTGCTCAAATGGAGAAAACTTCTAACGCCTTTGCCACCGACGTGATGGTTGCAAAGTTTATTCAGGGATTACCCCTTGTCGGCGTTGTGGGTGGTGCTTTAAATCCCATCTACTACAACCGGGTTATGAAGTATGTACAACTGAAATATCGCAAGAGATATCTTCTTAAAAAATTGAGAAGCCAATAACGCATAAAATTAGGAGCCTGATATGAATTTCGTATTACTTTATCTTATCATCATAAATGTTATCGCCTTTGCTCTTATGGGCATTGACAAATCAAAAGCCAGGCGTAAAGCCTGGCGCATTCCTGAAAAGGTTTTATTTTTCTCTGCCATCTTAGGCGGTTCCATCGGTGCCTGGGCAGGGATGTATGTATTTCACCACAAAACCAGGCACTGGTATTTTGTGGTGGGTATGCCTCTCATCTTAGCAGTCCAGATTGGACTTATCTTTGCTCTGACAAAGTGCTATGCCCCTTATCTTTCTATGAATTAAAAGTTTCCCGGTCGATTGCCTTATTCTGATGGGCAACAATTGTGGTGCACACTGCATCTCCTGTGATATTTACCGCTGTGCGGAGCATATCAAGAATTCGATCAATTCCCATAATGAGTGCAATGGCTTCCACCGGAAGTCCTACTGCTGCAAATACCATAGAAAGAGTTACAAGACCCACAGACGGAATTCCTGCCGTGCCGATAGATGCCAAAGTAGCCGTGGCAATCACGGTGAGATATCCGCTAGGTCCCAGATTCATTCCATAAGCCTGGGCTGCAAATACCACCGCAACTCCCTGCATAATAGAGGTTCCGTCCATATTGATGGTGGCTCCTAGGGGAATGGTAAAGGAAGAAATTTTTCTGGATACTCCCATCTTTTCTTCCAAGGTGTCAATATTAAGCGGAATAGTGGCATTTGATGTGGATGTAGAAAAAGCAAAGGCCATTACCGGGAAGAACTTTTTCACAAACCGAAACGGATTTAATCTGGTAAACACAAAGAGCAAAACCATATATACCCCAAAACACTGCAATGCCAATCCTAACGTAACACTTGCCATATATTTCAGCAGTGGTACAAAGGCATCAAATCCCAGATTTGCAAAGGTTCTTGTCAGCATAAAGTACACTCCAATAGGTGCAAACTTCATTACAAGGTTCGTCATCTCCATCATCAAATCATTAATCTGGGTAAACAGATTTGAAATCATCTCTGCTCTCTCATTCATTTTTGCCAGCAAAATTCCTACAATCAAAGCAAAAAAGATAATCTGAAGCATGGTTCCGTTGGCAAGGGACTCAATAGGATTTTCGGGAATAATATTTAAAAGGGTCTCTGTGGCAGAGGTAGTTTTTGCCACTGTCACATCTCCTGCCTCAATGGAACTCATATCAAGTCCTATTCCCGGCTTTATCAATACCGCAACACCAATGGCAACTGTGATTGCCAGGGCTGTGGTGGTAAGATAGAAAATGATGGTACGGATTCCCACCTTGCCAAGAGCCTTGGTATCTCCGATAGAAGATGCCCCACAGACAATAGAGGTAAATACCAGTGGCACCACCAGCATTTTCATCAGACGGATAAAACCGTTTCCAATCACATAGCAGATGCCGTCCACCAAAATAGTGTCCCGGACATATCCTTTCGGCACCCAAAGATTAAGGATAACACCGGAAACAAGGCCCAAAAGAAGTGCAATAAAAATTTTCGTGGTCAATCCCATTTTCTTTTTGGTGGTTTCATTTTTCATCCTACTTTTCTCCTTTTAGTGTCTTCAAGTATGCGTTCAATTCATCCTGCCACAACGGCATCTGATAAATGTCTGTCATTTTCATCATCATGTTTTTCAACAGGGTGGATTTTGGTTCATTCTCCCCGGTAGCACTTGGTACAACCACGGAAGAATCCATTCCCATTCCATCCAAAATTGCTTTGGCAAATTCATATCGGGAGCAGGAGCCCTCTGCAGAGGCATGATAAATTCCATATTCCGACTGCTCCATCAAAATCAAAATGAACTTTGCCAGTTCGCTGGCGCTGGTGGGGGAGCTGATATAGTCCGTTCTCGCCTCAAAGGTTTCACCCTTTTTCCCTTTTTCCAAAACCTGGGATAAGAAATCTCCGCTTCCAATTCCATACACCCAGGAACTGCGAACAATCAAATGTCTGGGATTTAGCTCTCTCACAAAATTTTCAGCGGCTACTTTCGTCTTTCCATACACAGACACCGGCTCTGTGGTATCAAATTCCGTAAAGCCTCCATCCTTCTTTCCATCGAAAACATCATCTGTGGAAAGCTGAATAATTCTGGCATTTAAATGTCTGGATGCCATGGCAAGATTGCGCGCCCCTAAAACATTGACTCTGTAAGCCTCAATTTCATTTTCCTCACAATAGGCTGCATCTGAAATGCTGGCACAGTTGATGATGATAGTGGGGCGATACATTTCCACCGCCTGATGAACTGCATGGCGGTCTGTCACATCCACATCCTTATCTGTTCCGATTACCTTATACTCCACATTTTCTTTTAACGCATTCACAAGAGCTTTTCCCATTCTTCCGGAAGCCCCTGCAATCCAAACAGTTTCTCTGGTCAAAATTTTTCCTCCTCTTTCGTGATGTTATGTTTCATAATAATTTTATGGTTCATACTTTATACTAAGTAATTTTTCAGGTTTCCTCTTAATTTTTTCCTGCATCATTCTAACATAAAACTCTGCGTTTTCTCAATATGTAAATATTGTCTTCCCAGTAAACCGATGTATTGCTTTCCCAATGGGCTCGTGTTAGACTATATTTCAAATATGTGAAAGGAAACGATACCGTGAAAAAATTAAAAGATCGTCTGGATTCAAAATACACAAAAGTGGCACTGTATACCGCAGGTACCATTATACTGACTGTTGTGGTTCTGTATCTGCTCTATATGAGCAGACCTTTTTGGGGAATGCTGTGGGAAATCACAGTTGCCATATTAAAGCCGCTGGTTATCGGTGCAGTGTTATGCTATCTAATTCGCCCACTGGTAGATTTTTTTAATCGTAAATTCCAACGAATCTCTCACCATGACAATCCAATGATGGGACTTTCCGTTCTTTTTTCCCTGCTGATTGTGTTTGGTGCAGTGGCCCTGATTCTGGCAATCATTATTGTAAGTATGACAAAACAAATTACCAGTATCAACTACGAAAGTCTGTTGGCACTATTTAACGGGGTTCAATCCGATGCCCACTCTCTGGCGGGACAGATTTCTGCTTTCTTAAGCAATGCGGGAATCGATATGGCATACATTGGCTCTCTCATAACCAAAAACCTTCCAAAACTTGCAGGAAACATCGGTTCTTCCGCAAGTACCCTATTCTTTGGTATTATTTTTGCCGTATATTTTTTGATAGACGGGGATCGAATCAGTAAATACTGGAAAGATATAGCAAAAAAGATTTTTTCCCGTAAGACCATTGACTGGCTGAAAGAAGCCGGAGAAGATTTGGATCATTGTTTTGCCGGTTATATCCGAGGCCAGGCTCTGGATGCCTGCCTTGTGGGTGTTGTAGCAACGGTGGCGCTAATTTTGGTTGGCATGCCCTATGCTCCGTTAATCGGACTCATCATCGGTGTGGGCAATCTGATTCCATATCTTGGACCGATTATGGGCTATCTGGCAGTTATCATCGTGAATTTGCTGGATTTTGATATCAAGATGTTAGTCATTGGTCTGATTATCATTGGAATTATTATGTTTATTGACGGCAACATCATCAACCCAAAGCTGCTTGCCGGAACCATCAAAGTACATCCCCTTCTTGTGGTGGCATCGCTTCTTGCCGGAAGTGCGTTAGGTGGTATTGCCGGTATGCTGATAGCTGTACCATCCGGAGCTTTCATCAAACTTCAATTTGAAAAATGGGTAAACAAAAGGGAAAGCATACACTAGTATGCTCTCCCTTTTTTGTTCTAGTCTATTTTTTCCATCAGGTAACCGTAAACAAAAGCGGTCTCTGAGGCTTCCTCCTCCGGAGTGAGGAATCTGGTTAATTGGTCATAGTGACAAAATCCGTTTTCATCCACCGGTACGAAAATTTTTCCGGTGTCTAATTTGTAATGATGGGTTTCCACATTACCATCTGCGAAAATGACTTCAATAGTTAATATCGCTCCTTTTATCTGGTCTATTTCTTCCCAGGCTGCCGCTTTCAAATCTTCATTTGTGCTCCACAATTCTTTTGGGATAGCCATTCCAAATGACATTTTCTCATTATACTCACCCTCATAGGTATTCCCTTGGTTAACCAGATGATCATAATGGGACTTGGTTACTTCCGTTTTTCCTCCGTCTTCAGAAGACACATCTATTACCAGTTCATATCTTTCATTGTCCTTGTCGTTTTCACCGTTTTGGGCTTTCTCATAATCCGCATCTCCCTCGGCAACTGTTACTGCAGAGTATACATTGCACTTATCAGTGGATATTTTTACCTTTTGAATATTTTGACCGGCAATGGAGAATCGACCTTCCAGATAATCAGAACTTCCGTAACCGGCGTTAACGGAACTAATCTCCACCACATCTCCTGAATTAACACCCTCAGGCAATTCCGCTGCATGAGCGGTAATAACAAACAAATTCTTGTTTTCGGATTTCTTTGCGTCAGCTGTTCCTTCGATTTTTGTATTATCTCTCGGAGCAAATACATTACTGTTGACACCTACCACCACCAGCGATAACGCAGCACATGCAACCAATCCGCCTGCCACTAATTTTTTCATATTCATTTTATATTTTCCTACCTTTCTCCAAATTTGAATTTCAGAATCCTCAATTTCTGGAGCAAGGGCCTGCTTTAAGATTTGCTCTAATCTCTCATCTGTCATATCCTAACGCCTCCAATTCTTTCTTTATCAACTGCTTTGCTTTGTTCATACGACTTTTTACCGTTTCCTCGGGAACCTGCAAAATTTTTGCCATTTCACGGACCGGCACCTCCGCCGAGTAATGCAGTTGAATGGGAATCCTATACTTTTCCGGCAAATCCAACACAATCTGCTGAATCATATTCTTTTCATCCTCCTGTAGTACACTGTCCTCCGGCAGTTGTCCGGTTGTATCTGCAAAATCCAGACTTTCCTCTGTTCCCATCGGATTCAAATTTTCCATAGGAACCAGTCGGTTTCTGTTGGCATATTTTTTCTTTTTATTTTTCCAAAGCAATATCGAAATGGACAAGGCATAGCTTTTTATATTCTGTTGGACATCCAGTCGATTTCGCTTTTCCAACAGCTTGAGCATAGTGTCCTGGTACAACTCGTCTCCGGCTTCTTTCCCGCCACAGGTCATCCTGCAAAATCTCAGAATGTCCTTTCCGTTGTCCCGGACAAATTACTCGAATTCACTATTATTCATCACAAGTTATCCTTTTTCCTTCCTTATTCCTTATGTAGTCGACTATAAGTTTTGCCCTTACACTTATATATTGTCGTGGCTAGGCAGTTGGTTCAGTTTTGGATGTTTTATTTTGAGGAAATACCTCCTTGGTTATCCTCAACAATAATACTATGTCAAAAGAAACCCGTTTCACTATATTGGGTCATTATCATACTAAAGTCATCCTCTTCTACCTTTTAGTATCATTTTTCTGCGTTACAAATCTCCTTCTTTTCTTGTACTTCATACCAAAGTTGAAACTACCACTAACTTAGTACTACTTTTTTCAACTAAACCTGATTTAGCTATGATTTTTATCTCTTTGATTTAATACTAAAAATCTTTACTTCTCTATTTAGTATGAATTACTAACATCCCTTCTCATTTCTGCTCCTACAAATCAATACTAAATCCTTTAATCTATAATGTATAGTATGATTCTCGAACAAAATCATAGAGTAAAACCAATTTTCTCGAATGATACTAAAATATAATCTCCTATAATCTTGACAGTTTTGCATTATCTTTCTGTTGTCTTACTCACTCCCCAATTAACTCTTTTATTATCAACTTCACTACCTTAATGTTTAATGGAATTGCTATAGTTTCATATGTAAAAATCACATCCAGTCCCGGAACAAACCCATTTTCCATATATCGATTATGCTTCCACACAAAATCCGAAGCATAGTTCTCATCATCCATTCTCCCAGCATGCTCCCAATATGTAATTTTACCTGTATTTAAATTTAACACCGTAAAATCCGGATAAACAGTGATTTCTCTTTCTCCCACGTTAATTTGCAATGGGCGCTCATATTTGTATAACAAATTTTCCCTATTCTGATACAAAAGATTAGCAATTATCACTTCCGACTTTGAACGAACAAACTCTCCTCGTTCTGTCTCGAATTGCAATCCGTCCTGATAGTTGGCTTTCGCTTCATATTCTTCATTCTCCCATTGTTTAATAACTGCTGACACCTCGTCCCCATATGGTTCAACCAGTTGCTGTCTCGCTAATCCCAGATTTTCATAGATCTCCTTAATTCCATCTCGACAAAAATTATCACGAAAGCCTTGTAGTGCCGCAAGATTCTTCTCAGCTATCCTGTACACCTTATTTCGATAATCTTTTTTTGCGAGATTTTCCGCGGTTTGCCTTTTATTAATACCCAGATATTCCTGAATATATTTCCCAGAATCGTCTTTTTTCTGCCAATAATAATAAAAATGTCCTTTTCTGGTGAGCACTCGCAATGTTCCTTTAAGCTCCTTGGTCCTCTTCCTTTCAATATCCTTTATTACTCTCGTATAATAATCAATTTGATTTAAAACCCAATCCTCAAACATTTTTTCACTTCTCTGACCTTCTAATTTGGTCATTTTATTGATACTAAAATTTTTTCCTTTCATATTGCCCCCATATTCTACTATTTTCATACTAAATATCATTTCTCTAAATTTAAGTATGACGTTTATGATTATAAGTTAATTTTGTTTCGTTAAGTTTCATACCAAAGTTACCTATAACAATTCTTTAGTATTACTATTTCTGATTTTTGAATTCAATATATAAATTTTATACTTGGAATTTCATACCAAATAACGATATCAGACTGATTTGATATCACCATGTGATTGAAAACGCATTTGAAATTACAAAAAGGTGATACTAAAACTAGAAACCCTCATGATTTAATATGACTTAACACTAAATAAAACAAATTACATATCCGGCAAATAATATCAATCCCAGGAAATTATAAAAACTAGTATGCCTTTATCCTAATGGATACATTATTTATTTAATAAATGATATATTTCTTCTGCCTCAACATATCATTGAGCTAGTGTTACATATCATTTTCTAACCAAACATACCCTTGAGCTAGTGTTACATATCATTTTCTAACCAAACATACCCTTGGGCCGGTTTAATATATAATTTTCTAACCAAACACATCATTTGCCTACTCATAATGGAAAAAACGATAAAAGCTTTGCTCTCCCAGAGAACAAAGAAAATAATCAAAGATTTTTGAATATAATACTATACGAAAAAGACCTATTAGAATTTTGAATAAAAATTGTGGCTACAAACTTCAGTTCGTGAAACCACTTTTAAACTTATAACTATAAGTTTATGACTACAAACTTATACCAATAAACTCATAACTACAGGATAATGTCTATAAAATAATAAACTCACAACTATGATTCTATTATATAAATACATTCGCCCCGCCATAAAGCGGGGCGATATGCATCCATAGAAACTACGTTCTATAACTAATTACACCAGTGCAATAATTACTTATTAGCAATAGCTGCCTGAGCTGCTGCAAGTCTAGCGATTGGTACACGGAATGGTGAACATGACACATAGTCAAGACCAATCTTGTGGCAGAACTCAACAGATGAAGGATCTCCACCGTGCTCACCACAGATACCAACGTGAAGGTTAGGATTAACAGGCTTACCAAGCTTGATAGCTGTCTCCATTAACTTACCAACACCATTCTGATCCAACTTAGCAAATGGATCGTTCTCGAAGATTTTTGCATCATAGTAAGCATCTAAGAACTTACCAGCATCATCACGAGAGAATCCAAATGTCATCTGAGTCAAATCGTTAGTACCGAAGCAGAAGAAGTCAGCTTCCTTAGCGATTTCATCAGCTGTAAGAGCAGCTCTTGGGATCTCGATCATTGTACCAACTTCGTACTCTAAGTTAGCGCCAGCAGCTGCGATTTCAGCGTCAGCTGTGTCAACAACTACCTTCTTAACGTACTTCAATTCTTCAACTTCACATACAAGTGGAATCATGATTTCAGGCTTAACATTCCAATCTGAATGTGCCTTCTGTACTTCGATAGCTGCACGGATAACAGCCTTTGTCTGCATCTTAGCAATTTCAGGATAAGTAACAGCAAGACGGCATCCTCTGTGACCCATCATTGGGTTGAACTCATGTAAGCCATCGATGATAGCCTTGATGTCTTCTACGCTCTTGCCCTGTGCATCAGCAAGCTTCTTGATATCAGCTTCCTCAGTAGGAACGAACTCATGAAGTGGTGGATCCAAGAAACGGATAGTAACCGGGCATCCCTCAAGTGCTTCATAAAGAGCCTTGAAGTCTCCCTGCTGATATGGAAGAATCTTTTCAAGAGCAGCTTCTCTCTCATCGCCTGTATCAGAACCGATCATCTCACGGAAAGCAGCAAGTCTGTCTTCCTCGAAGAACATATGCTCTGTACGGCAAAGTCCGATACCTTCTGCACCGAGCTCACGAGCCTTCTTAGCGTCAGCAGGAGTATCAGCATTTGTACGAACCTTAAGTGTTCTGATTTCATCAGCCCAAGCCATAACACGTCCAAACTCACCAGCGATAGAAGCATCAACTGTTGGGATAAGTCCAGCGTAGATGTTACCTGTTGTACCATCGATAGAGATTTCAGATCCCTCTGTAAATGTCTGTCCAGCGAGTGTGAACTTCTTGTTCTCCTCGTCCATAGTGATGTCGCCACAACCAGATACACAGCATGTACCCATACCACGAGCAACTACGGCTGCGTGGCTTGTCATACCACCACGTACTGTAAGAATACCCTGAGCAGCCTTCATACCTGTGATATCTTCTGGAGATGTCTCAAGACGTACAAGAACTACCTTCTCTCCTCTTGCAGCCCAGCTTTCAGCATCGTCAGCTGTAAATACGACCTTACCACAAGCTGCTCCTGGAGATGCTCCAAGACCCTTTCCAAGTGGAGTTGCAGCTTTAAGTGCAGCAGCATCGAACTGTGGATGTAATAATGTATCAAGGTTACGAGGATCGATCATAGCAACTGCCTCTTCCGGAGTCTTATGTCCCTCGTCTACTAAATCGCAAGCGATCTTTAATGCAGCCGGAGCTGTTCTCTTACCGTTACGGCACTGAAGCATGTATAACTTCTTGTTCTCAACCGTAAACTCCATATCCTGCATATCATGATAGTGATTCTCAAGAGTCTCACAAACCTTAAGGAACTCAGCGTATGCCTCTGGGAACTCCTGCTCCATCTGAGCGATTGGCATTGGAGTACGAACACCGGCTACTACGTCCTCACCCTGTGCATTGATAAGGAACTCACCCATAAGCTTGTTCTCACCAGTTGCAGGATCACGAGTGAAAGCAACACCTGTACCAGACTCGTTATTTAAGTTACCGAATACCATTGGCATTACGTTAACT